>NZ_JAWDJI010000179.1:0-80654 GCF_032465655.1 Paenibacillus sp. 3LSP
TTACCAAGGGAGAAGCTCTTTTTCTATATCCGCTTTTTCCAATTCCTACACCCACAGAGATTTTACACTATCCACATAGGCTTAATGCTTATCCAACATAACGAACCAACACCCGGTCAACGGATGAGCCATACGATTCGCCAAACAGGATCAAGTGGACGAGTAAATAATAAAGTTGGTACAAAGGTCGCCGATCCGCATAATCGGGGGATAGCGGGTGCGCTTCTTTATATGCGGCGTAAAACAAAGAGGAAAACCCGCCGAACAATTCCGTAAACGCCATTTCGTATTCCCGGTCGCCATAGAAGACGGCCGGATCGATGAGGTAGGGTTGTCCATCCTCGCTTGCCATCCAGTTCCCATGCCAGAGATCGCCGTGAAGCAAGGACGGTTCGGTTTTGTCTGGAATCCATCGATCCAGCGATTCCGTCAGCCGCATCAGTTGTTTTTTTCGCTCGGTAGACAACCGCCCGCGTTTCTCTGCCAGCTGGATCATAGGGAAGAGGCGCCGCTCTGCATAAAATTCCCTCCACGTTTCGCACCAGCTATTCGGCTGCGGAAGCAAGCCAATATAATTATCGTTATGAAGTCCGAAGCGTCCGCCAAGGGATTGCTTACGGTGCAGCTCTGCAATACCTCTTCCGAGCGCTTCTTCTGTTGTTTGGCGGGGAAGGCCGGTCTTGATCCACTCTAATACGATCATGCCGCCGTCCCTTCCGGGGATCTCGCCAGCATAATACGCTTCAGGAACGGCCACCGCACAGGTTTCTCTGAGAAGTTGCAGCCCTTCAGCTTCACGTTCAAATACGATGCCGGGCAGATCGGTCCGGTATTTGATGAACCATTGGCGTTCCTGGGTCGCAACCGAATACGAACGGCCGATATCTCCGCCGCTTACTTCCTTAATAGATATAATGTCTTCCTGCGGATGCAGCGGAAGAATCTGTTTCAACGTTGATTTCATCCATTCCATAAATCCCTCATCCCAACGATTAAATTTTTTGAATTGGTTTGACGTAAATCATTCTCTAAGAAGGCAAAATATCATTAATTGAAGACTACAGTTAGGCTATTTACAGTAAGGTGGACAAAACGTGGACAATGTCCACGTAATAACGAAAAGCCGGGGACGAAAATCCCCGGCCTTACAGGTAGAGCTAAAAAGAGGAGCTGTTGCCCCTCTTTTTTCATGTTCAACAGTGCGACTCAAATCAGTCATCTTTCCTCACCAATAGTGAGCAACACTCCACATGGCTCGTCTGCGGAAACATATCCACCGGCTGCACCCATTCCAGCTTGTAACCGCCGTCCAGCAGCGCTTTGCAATCCTTCGCCAGGGTGGACGGATTGCAGGAGACGTAGACGAAGCGCTTCGGTTTCGTCTTCAGCACTGCTTCAAGGAAGCGGGGATCCAGCCCGGTGCGCGGCGGGTCCGCCACAATGACGTCCGGGGCGAACCCGGACTTGACCCAGCGAGGGAGCAGCTCCTCGGCGTATCCGGCATAAAACTGAGCGTTATCCCGCCCGTTGCGGGCCGCATTGGCCTTGGCGTCCTCGACAGCTTCAGGGATCGATTCGATGCCGCGGACTTCCTTCGCGTAAGGCGCTAGCCACAAGCCAATCGTGCCGGTGCCGCAGTAGGCGTCAACGACAGTTTCTTTGCCCGTCAGGCCTGCAGCCGCCCGTACCGATTCATACAGCTTGACGGTTTGCAGCGGGTTCAGCTGGAAGAAGGCGCGGGGGGACAAGGTGAATTCCAGATCACCGAGGGATTCTTCGATCCCGTCCGCTCCCCACAAGATTTCCGTGCGGTTCCCAAACACCAGCGAGGTGTTCTTGGGGTTTACGTTCATCGCAATGCTGGTTAACTCGGGAATTTCCAGCCGCAGTTCTTTGATCAGCTCACGGCGATTTGGCAGTTTGTCGTTAGCCGTCACTAGAGTCACTTGAATTTGACCGGATTGAAACCCAACGCGGACGACAATGGTACGAACCAGCCCTTGATTGCTTTTTTCCTTATATACCGGAATACCTAGACGCTGCAGCACGTTCCGGGTCTTGTCCACCACCTCGTTCACCTTCGGGTGTTGGATCGGGCAACCGGTAATATCAATCAGCTTATGGGAGTCGGCTGCATATAAGCCGGCGATCATTCCTTCTTGGGACATGCCTAATTGCAGCTGCGCCTTGTTGCGGTAGCCCCAAGGGTGGTCCATGCCCAGCATCGGCTTCATCCGTACATCCTCAAGACCGGCGTAACGCGCAAACGCTTCGCGAATGATCTCTTCTTTACCGGCTAACTGCCCCTCGTAGGACAAATGCTGGATTTGGCAGCCGCCGCAAATGCCAAACACCGGGCACGGCGCATCCACCCGATGCGGGGAACGCTTCTCGATCTTTCGTATCGAAGCAGTGATATATTTAGGTTCAACGCGGGTCACCTCTGCGTGAATGACCTCACCTGGAATACCGCCTTCGACGAACACGGCTTTCCGCCGGTAATAGCCGACGCCTTCACCGTTAATCCCCAGCCGCTTGATCGTCACGACGATCCGGTCGCCCGTCCGTACCTCATCGGCCTGTTCCCGCTTGGTGATGGGCGGCTTGGGCCGCGATTGCGTTTTGTTCCCTGGGCGGTTGCCCGCATAGTTGCGATCTTTCATGAATCCTGATTCTCCATCCTATTAGGTTTGTACTAGACTCAATATACCATGGGAATCCAAGGGATACCATGACCCGATATAACGAAGGGCTACAGCAACTGCAATAGCAGAAACACCAAATAACCGGTAGCTGCCAGTGAAAGGTTGACCCATCCAAAGATTTTGGCGTATTTCTGTTCCTTTTGCTTTTGCTGAACTTTATAAACCGTCTGATCCACGAGCAGCAAGACGAGTCCGGAGAAGAGGGAGAGGGAAGCCGTATAAGAAAATACGCTAGTCATCACATGTAACTGATTCATCACAAACATCTCCTATTTCGACTTTAAGCCGGTTCGACGGATCGACACGCTGAGTTTTATGGAGATTGGGATGTTCGCATACATCTGTTCCCAATCGCTTTTTTGGTGAATGTGCTGTTTCCAGAAGCCGGGATGATGCGCCCTCACATATTCGCCAAATCCAAAAATGTCTGAGTGATCTTGTTGTGTCCGACGGCAGAAGTTATGCATCAGCTTCGTTGCACTCCGCTCTAAAGCGTCTTCAATTTTTTCGAGAGCAGCTTCCGAGTCAGCACCCTGGCCAGCATCGAAATGCTCATCAAGAACTCCTTCGAGGTGGAGATTCAGATATACATGGGGCTTTCCTTCTTCGATGCGGACATTCGTTTTGGCACGACGCTCCGTTATTTTAATCATGGTATAGCCAAGATCGGGAACTTCTAATAAGGCGGAATACCCCCCGGGATCCGTACCCTTAATCCCCATATAGACTCCGATATCCATCGCAGAGGTGACTCCGGCCAGGCGACCGTCGCTGAAGTAAGCCATGCCTTTCAACAAAATATGTTCCTTACCTTGAACGGCGATGTAAGGGAGAAACCCGTTCTGTCCCCAGTTCGATTCCTCGATCCAAAAGGTGCCTAAGTAATTGGCTGGAAATTTCCCCATGCCGATGGCTTTTTCAACCATGGCCTGAAGATACAAGGTAGGCACGCGTTCGAGCGGAGGGGCCACCTTCATCAACTCGGCGGCTTCTGTCTCGGAGACGAGCAGCCAAGTTCGCCGGCGAACCTCTGGATTTCGGCGGAGATAATCGTTTAGTTCGTCCAGACCTCCTCGGGCAATTTCCTTACTGATGACGATCACCCGTAAATGAATGAGATAACGAGGATCGGCAATTTCCTGCTGCATATTGTTTAAAGCTTCGTCCAGACTATGCCCGTACACTTGAACGATCCATACCGGGCTTTCTCCATCGCCGCCACCTCCCATACCGCCGGTGCCGGGGCCAAGGGGAACCCGACCGGGAACGGCAATTTGGGCCGTCACTCGAATCATCTTTTTAGGTAACGGTATGTTTTTCATATGGGTGACTTGCGGTTCCTTCTCCAAGGCATCTGGAGGTGCCTCATCGATAGCCAAGCCGAGCACGAGGGCGCGTTCTTCGACTTCCACCTGATCCCAGCAGCCTGTCAAATTAAGCGTTAGTACGAAGCAAAACAAAATCTGTATCCATCGCTTCCCTAGGGCGTTACCCATGAGAGTGCCCTCCCTTGCGTCGGATCACCGAAACGATCCATAGCAGCAAGGCGTAGCCTGTCAGGAACAAATAACTGGACTCATCGGCAATCCGAGAAAATCGATACAATTGAAATTGATCTTGAGGAAGCAAAGAGACCCCAAACAGGAATGGGATCAGTAACGTCGTCACGAGACGGTGGTCCTGGAACTTAAGCAGTTTGCTGAAGGTGATTGAAGTGATGTAGTAGGTGGAAAACATGGTCGTGTACACGTTAATCACCCACATGATAATGAAAAGCGCATCCATCCGCTCGATGACATCGTCGCCAACAGCGATCGAGCGCGCCATTTCCAGCGTAGGATATATCAGAAGAAGGGTTTCCCGAACTCCGTATATCCCAATCGTGGAAAGCACGAGCAACAGGTACAAACTGGCGCTGACCGCGATGCCAAGCATAACCGACTTCATGGCACGAGCCGGCTTCTCTGTAATTGGAAGCAGCATCGTGATGATGAAGGAGCCCAGGTACAGCGAAGCCGTAGATAGAATGGCGAGCGGCCAATTGGGAGCTTCATTCCCGAGCACGGGCAACCAATTTAAGAAATGGACCGATTTCATCGACATGAAGATGAGAAACAGGAAAGGGAAAATGACAAACGGCCAATAAAACAAATGAACATAGGCAAATTGAATGGAATTCCTCCGGCAGGATAAGGCGACAAGGATGAGCATCATCAGGATACTCATTTCGATCGGAGTTTTCCGGAAGACGACGGTGGACAACACTTCCCCAAACTGACGGAACATTAGCGCTGTTGTGATGAAGAAGCAGGCGAACACAATACAATTGGCAAAGAGGGCAGGAAGTTTTCCAATTACGGTCTGGCTGTAACTCAGTAGTGTCTGATCACTAAATCGCTGGCTAAGGCGGGTGAACACAAAAAGGCTGAAGGCGGCGCAGCAAGAGCCAACTACTGTCATCAGCGGCGCGGCATTATCGGCCGTCTGAGCGATCAATTGCGGAAAGCTTAAAACGTAAGGCCCAAAAATGGTACTACTGATCACGATGGCCAGCTGAATCGTGCTGAGTTTCTCTATTTTCTGCATCGGCTGTTTCCTCCGGTCGAAAAATCTTATTGAAATTGGCTTGGAACGTGTTGGCACCGCGCCGTGTGTCATCGATGGTGTACAGATAACTTGGGCGCTTACCCATCCACCACAAGGGAGCCCGAATGATCGTGTCCACAATCCCTGCGCGTTTCTTGGTCAGGATGGACTGCAGGTACGGAATGCCAAACGACTCCAGATACAATAAGTGATTTACGATAAAAATGCTCCCGATCATCACCCCGTACAATCCGAATAAGCCGGCTAACACGATCAGCGGAAAGCGGAGCATACGCATCGCAATGGCTGCATTATAAGCCGGAGTGGCAAAGGAGCCAATCGTTGTCAGGGCGACGATAACCACCGTAATCGGGCTCGACAGGCCAGCGGATACAGCGGCTTGTCCGATGACCAGTACGCCAACAATCGACAGCGCACCGCCAATCATTTGCGGCAACCGGATCGTGGCTTCCCTCAGCACCTCCATCGAAGCCTCCATAATCAGCACCTCCAGCATGGCGGGGAAGGGAACTCCGGCGCGCCCCCCGGCGATCGCCACCGCAAAATCGGTAGGCATCAGCTCCGGGTTATAGGAGATGACAGATACATATAGCGATGGAAAGAATACGGAGAATATCAAGGCCATCAGCCGGACAAATCGCAACATGCTGGCGATCAGGAAGCGTTCGGAATAGTCGTCAATCGTTTGAAAAAACTGGTCAAACAGTGCCGGGACGATCAAAGCAAAGGAGGAGCCTTCCACCAGAATCGCTATTCGGCCTTCCAGCAAAGCGGCAGCGGTTTTATCTGCCCGTTCCGTGTTCTGAATCTGTGGAAACGGTGAGATCGGCTGGTCTTCAATGAACTGTTCGATGTACCCGGCGTCAATGATGCCGTCGATGTCAATTTTGGACAACCGCCGCATCACCTCGCTAACCAAGTCGGGATTGGCGATTCCGCTGATGTAGCAGACCGCGGTTTTCGATTTGGAGCGGGTACCTAGATCGGCGGTTTCTACAACCAAATCGGCCGTTTGCAGCCGGTAACGGATCAGCGACAGGTTCGTCTCCAACTGCTCAATAAACCCGTCCCGTGAGCCACGGATGACCTGCTCGGTCTGAGGTTGTTCGATCGATCGCTTCTCAATACTCCGTGTATTGAAGGTCACCCCTTCGGCGTAACCGTCGATGAGCAGCACAGTATGTCCCTTCATCATCAGGTCCAGCAGGACGCTCCAATCGGAGCTTCGCTGACCGAAGTTCGCATGCACTCGCTCCCGGTACACCTGTTCAAACGGATCCAAGGTCTTTGACGAATCCTTTCCCTTCTCCAGATCCAACTCATGGGAAAGGAAAGGAGACTGCATCGGGGCTACGATCCCCTCCTGAATCAACTTTTGATCCGTGATGGAGGTGAGGAAGAGCAAAGCCGCGTCTCGTTTGTCCAACATCACCTGGCGAACAACCAGATCTGCGTAATGATTCATATGTTGATGAATCATGTTCAAGTTATTTTCCAGACTCGCCTCAAGCTGCCTTGGCTGGTTTCCTTCGAGGGAGGAATTGTTCGAGGAAGATGATGAATGAATCTTTTTCATATACGCTTCGTATTTGGATTTCCACTCCATCATAACTGCCGCCTCCGGACGAATTTCAGTTATTAGAGAGTGTTGGTCTTTTTGGTAAAGTTTATGTAGCATTAGCAGCGGTTGCCCAATTGTTCAAACCCCGGTAAACTAAAAAAGTGCATAAAGCCGGTCTGTCCCGGAGCTCGGGAAGGCAACGGCCTGATGGGAAGTTAGGTGAAATCAAACGAATGAGCACGGAAGCACTTACG
This sequence comes from Paenibacillus sp. 3LSP, assembly GCF_032465655.1. Taxonomy (NCBI): domain Bacteria; kingdom Bacillati; phylum Bacillota; class Bacilli; order Caryophanales; family Paenibacillaceae; genus Paenibacillus; species Paenibacillus sp. 3LSP. Next base: position 7,128 of record NZ_JAWDJI010000179.1, read on the forward strand.
ATGGAACATGCGCAGCAACTGCTGCAGAAATATTACGGATACCCCGATTTCCGCGAAGGCCAGCGGCGGATCGTCGAGAGTGTATTATCCGGCGCAGATACGCTGGGCATTATGCCGACAGGCGGTGGGAAATCGATCTGTTATCAGATCCCGGCTCTAATGCTGCCGGGTCTGACGCTGGTGGTGTCCCCGTTGATCTCGTTGATGAAGGACCAGGTGGATGCGCTCACCGCGATGGGCATCTCCGCTGCCTACATCAACAGCACGCTGTCGGGCAAGGAAGTCAACGACCGCATTCGGGCAGCACGCCGCGGTGAATTGAAGTTGCTCTACGTGGCGCCGGAGCGGCTGGAGCTGGACTGGTTCCGCGAGGAAATGAGTGAGCTCGCTATCTCCTGTGTCGCCGTCGACGAAGCACACTGCGTGTCCCAGTGGGGACACGACTTCCGGACGAGCTATCTGGCGGTCTCCCCGTTTGTGGAGTCGCTGCCGCAACGGCCGATCCTGGCAGCCTTTACAGCTACAGCAACGCCGGAGGTCATGGACGACATGGTTCGCTTGCTGCGTCTAGCGAATCCGGCGGTGTTCGTCACCGGCTTGGGCCGGGACAACCTGGCGATGTCGGTGCTGCGTGGGGAGAACAAGCGCGAATTCGTCCTGAATTACGCGACGACCCATGCGCATCAGCCCGGCATCGTCTACGCCGCCACTCGCAAGGAGGTTGACGACCTGTACGATCGCCTGTGCCGTGCCGGCATCCCTGCCGGCCGCTACCATGCCGGCTTGTCCGACAAGGAGCGGGAGGAGAGCCAGGAGGCTTTTCTCTATGACGACATTCGCGTGATGGTCGCGACCAATGCCTTTGGGATGGGGATCGACAAATCGAATGTCCGGTATGTCATCCACTACAATATGCCGAAGAACATGGAGGCTTATGTTCAGGAAGCAGGCCGGGCCGGACGGGACGGCGAGCCCAGCGAATGCATCCTGCTGTTTAGCCCGCAGGACATTATGACGCAGAAATTCCTGATTGAGCAAAACCCGCAGGATGGGGAGCGCAAACGTAACGAATATCGTAAGCTGCAGCAGATGGTTGAATATTGCTACCAGACCAGCTGCTTGCGCTGGGCGATGCTGGATTATTTCGGCGAAGCTCATGACCGCACACCTTGCGGCATTTGCAGCTCCTGTCGAGACGAACGGGAGCTCGTCGACATGACGCGGGATGCGCAAATCGTCTTCTCCTGCATCCATCGGATGCGGGAGCGGTTTGGCGTCTCGCTCGTCGCTTCGGTGCTTAAGGGCTCGCAGAACAAAAAGGTGCTGCAATACGGCTTTGACCAGTTGCCTACTTACGGTATGCTGCGGACTCGTACTGAGAAGGAAATTTCTGAACTGATCAATGTGTTTATAGCGGAAGGGTATTTAGCCTTGTCTGAAGGGCAATATCCGGTCGTAAGGCTGCAACCGCTGGCGGTTGAGGTGCTGAAGAGCCGCCATCAGGTGATGCTGCGTGCGCCGGAGCCTGTGACTGCGTCCTCATCGTCGTCTAGCTCGCGGCGCCGGAAGTACGATGAAGGGCCGTCTGCTGTCAATGAGACGGTGTTTGAGCAGCTGCGCTTGATCCGCCGCGATTTGGCCGAGAAGGAGCGGGTTCCTTCCTATATTATTTTCAACGATGCGACGCTGCGCGAGATGAGTGTGGTCTGTCCGACCAGTGAAGCGGATATGCTGAGAATCAAGGGCGTCGGCGAAGTGAAGTACCGTAAATACGGAAAGCCGTTTCTGGAGTTTTTTCAAAATATGGAGTAGGGTTGTGAGCATGTGAAAGTCATATTGGCAACGCTGAACGCAAAATTTATTCATACCTCGCTGGCGATCCGGCTGCTCAAAGCCTACAGCGGCAACGAGTTTGACATTGATCTGGCCGAATATACGATCAAGGACCCGGTGATGAACATCGTATCGGATCTGTTTAAGCGGAAGCCGGATGTCATCGGATTCTCTTGTTATATCTGGAATATCGAAGAGACGATTCGAGTGGTGGCCTTGCTGAAGAAAGTGCTGCCGGAAGTGAAGGTTGTACTGGGCGGCCCCGAGGTCAGCTACGATACGAAATACTGGATGGAGCGGATCCCGGAGGTGGATTTTATCGTCATGGGGGACGGAGAGGAAACGTTCCACCATTTGCTGCAGGAGCTGTCCGGGGAGCAGAAGTTCCACTTCGTGTTTGGCGCAGCTTACCGCAAAGGGGAAGAGGTTGTGCTAAATCCGCCTCGGCCCAAATCCGATCTGAACACGCTGCCGTCGCCGCATCGTTTTCCCGAGGATATTCCGAATCTCGGCAAACGGATCGTCTATTTCGAGACCAGCCGCGGTTGTCCGTTCAGCTGCCAGTTTTGCCTCTCAAGTATTGAGGTGGGCGTGCGGTACTACGATATCGAACGGGTGAAGTCTGACATTCTGTACCTGATCGAGAACGGCGCGAAGATCATTAAATTTCTGGACCGTACGTTTAACATTAACCGTAATTACGCGATGGAAATGTTCGAATTTCTGATCAACAACCATCAAGGTTGTGTCTTCCAGTTCGAAATTACGGCGGACATCATGCGGCCAGAGGTGCTGGACTATTTGGCGGAGAACGCGCCGCCAGGAATCTTCCGCTTCGAGATTGGCGTGCAGTCCACAAACGATCCAACTAATGAACTGGTGAAACGCCGCCAGAACTTTACGAAGCTGACTCGGACCGTCACCAAAATCAAGGAAAGCGGCAAAATCGCCCAGCATCTGGATTTGATCGCCGGACTGCCGGAAGAGGATTATGCCACGTTCCGCAAAACGTTTAATGACGTGTTCGCGTTGCGCCCCGAGGAGCTGCAGCTTGGCTTCCTGAAGATGCTGCGCGGAACCGGGCTGCGGAACGACGCGGAGAAATACAACTACGTGTTCATGGATCATGCGCCTTATGAAATCCTGAGCAATAACGTGCTGCCGTTTGAGGACGTCATTCGGTTGAAGCGGCTGGAGGACGTGCTGGAGAAGTATTGGAATGCGCATCGCATGGATCACACCGTGGAGTATCTGGTGACTCACGAGTTCGATTCGCCGTTTGACTTCTTCCAAGAGTTTGGCGACTACTGGGAAGAGCAAGGGTGGCAGCGGATCGGCCATCAGTTAGAGGACCTGTTCACTCGGCTTCATGCGTTCCTTAGCGGCCGTACGTTGAAAGAGCCGGAGGTTGTGCTGGGGTTGATGAAGCTCGACTATCTGCTTGGACACAAATATAAGCCGCGGAAAATCTGGTGGGAAGACCGGGTAGACAAAGACCGGCGCAGCGCGTATTTCCGGGCGCTGGCTGAACAGCCGTCCGCCTTGTCGGAGCAATTTGCGGCATACGGCCTGGACGAACGCGAGCTGCAGAAGTATGCTTGCCTCGAAGAATTGCCGTTTGCGCTGGGTGATGTGTTGCCAGCGGAAGGAGCGGAATCACCTGCGGCATCAGCAAGCGCAGGCGATGCGTCGCAAGGGACGCTGCTCGTTGTTCTGTACCAGCAAGAAGCGGACGAGCGTCCGGTGTATTTTTACGCCAATTTAAGCGCTTGGTCCCCGGAGCATCGCACCCTGCTCAAGTGAGGAGCTGACTTTAAGGATGTTTACGATCCTGATCGTCGAGGATGATGCCAAAATGGCTGGAATGCTGTCAGAGCATATCGAGAAGTATGGATACCGCGCGGTCGTGGTGGACGACTTCAACCGGGTGCTGGAGACGTTCCGGGAATACGCCCCCGATCTGGTGCTGCTGGACGTGAATTTGCCGAAGTTCGACGGCTTCTATTGGTGCCGGCAAATCCGCGGGATGTCCACCTGTCCGATCATCTTCCTCTCAGCGCGCGACAGCGGCATGGACCAGGTGATGGCGCTCGATAACGGCGCCGATGACTACATGACGAAGCCTTTTTCCTATGATGTGGTCATGGCGAAGATCCGCAGCCAACTGCGGCGGGCCTACGGCGATTATTCAGGCAAGCAGGAGGAGCGAACCGTAAGTGCGGCGGGGCTGGTGTTGTATCCAGAGCGGTTTACGGTGACGAACGGGGAGAAGTCCGTCTTGTTGACACAGAAGGAAGCGGTGCTGCTGGAAGCGCTCCTGCAAAAAGCCGGGCGGGTCGTCAGCCGGGAGAAGCTGCTAGATTTGATGTGGCAGGGACATCATTTCATCGACGATAATACGCTGAATGTGTATGTGACCCGCATCCGGAAGAAGCTGAAGGAGCTAGACCTGGAAGATGCGGTGGAGACCGTTCGCGGAGCAGGGTACCTGCTGCGAACGAACAGTCCTCCTGCCTTCGGCTTCGAGGAGGCCCCGAAATGAGGCTGTTCTGGAAAGAACATGTGCCGCTGCTCCTGTTTCTCGTACCGCAAATCTTGTTGGTGCCTTTGTTGTATTGGCTGGCTGGCAACAGTCAGGCTGAGATTGCGGCGTACGCTTGTGTGCTGAGCTTTACGCTGCTGATCTCCTACTTGTTCTACCGGTATATCAGAAACCGCGAGCTCTATCGGCGAGTGACGGAGCCGCCCCGGACGCTGGAGGAGCTGCTGCAGCCGACGGGGGATACGCCGCTTGCCGAGGCTTTGGATGAGCTTCTCAAATCCGGGTACCGGCTGTACGAAGCGGAGCTTTATCGTTATGGCAAGCAACGTGAGCATCACGCTGCGTTTACGGGGCGCTGGGTGCATCAGATGAAGACCCCGATTTCAGTTATCCAGCTTACCTTGGAAAATGAACGCGAGAAAGAGACGATCCCGGAAGCGGTGCTCGACAGCATCCAGGAGGAGCTGGACCGGCTGCGCAAAGGGTTGGAGATGGCATTGTACACCTCCCGGCTGGAACAGTTCGAACATGATTTTCATGTCGTTCCGGTCTCGCTGCTCACCGTCGTGAACGAGGCAGTTGCGGATCACCGCAAGTTGTTCATTCGCAAGGCAGTTCATCCGGATATTCGGATCGATGAGGAGGTGGAAGTGTACTCCGATAAGAAGTGGCTGACGTTTGTGCTTGGCCAACTGATCACCAACGCTGTAAATTATTCCGCCGGGGTCGGGGACAAGGTGGAGCTAACTGCTTATCTTCGCGGCAAAAAAACGGTGCTGGAGGTCCGTGATTACGGCATCGGCATTCTTAAGGAGGATATTCGCCGCATCTTCGAGCCTTATTATACGGGGCAGCGCGGACGCCAGTACAGCGAATCAACCGGTATGGGCCTGTATCTGGTCCGTGAGGTCTGCAACCGCTTAGGGCATCAAGTGGAGTTGGAGTCCACGCCGGGACAAGGGACAACGGTAAGGTTGCTGTTTGAACAGCAACGGCCATTTGAATAAGCAGGGACTTTGCAGAGATCGGACCAGTTCGATCGGCGAGGTTGCTGCTTTTTTTGCTGACCGAACATAACCTTACAAACTTTTAAGATTCGTTTAAGTTCGATCGATGGCTGACTTTCCGGCGTTGGGATAGAGTATAACCATAAAGCAACAACCGAGCTGCGGCAAGGGCGTGAGGGATAACGCAGACGCTCACCGCTGGCTCAAGGAAAGGAGAAATTCAAACGATGGAAATGCTTAAGGTCCAAGGGCTGAGCAAGGTCTACCCGGGAAAAGTCGCAACGCGCGCGCTGCAGGACATCGAGCTTACGATCGAAAGGGGCGAATTCGTTGGCATTATGGGACCCTCCGGCAGCGGGAAAACCACGTTGCTTAATCTAGTTTCTACCATAGATACACCTAGTTCGGGGGAAGTATGGATTAACGGCAAAAATCCACACACGCTGAAACGTAAGGAGCTCGCCGCCTTCCGCCGCCGGGAGCTAGGGTTCGTGTTCCAGGATTTCAACCTGCTGGACACGCTCACCGTTGCGGAAAATATTGTACTTCCTTTAACACTGGACCATCGTCCGTTTCGGGAAATGGATCAGAAGCTGCAGGCCATCGCGGAGCGGCTCGGCATTACGGAAATTCTCGGTAAACGGACGTATGAAATCTCCGGCGGGCAACGGCAGCGAGCGGCGATCGCTCGCGCTATGATCGCTTCACCGTCCTTGCTGTTAGCCGATGAACCGACGGGTTCGCTGGATTCAAACGCATCCCGGAATGTCATGGAGCTGTTGGAGACGTTAAACCGCACCGAAGGGATGACCATGATGCTGGTCAGTCATGATCCGTTGGCCGCCAGCTATTGTGACCGGGTCGTATTTATCAAGGACGGCCGGCTGACAAACGAGATTCACCGGGGGGACAGCAGACAAGCCTTTTTTCAGAAGATCATCGACATGCTGTCGTATCTGGGAGGGAATGCGCATGAACTTTCTTCAATTCGCGTTTAACAACGTCCGACGGAACGCCCGGGCCTATTTCGCTTACTTTTTAAGCAGCGCCTTTATGGTGATGATCTTTTTTACCTACGCGATATTCATCTTCCATCCGGGGATTACGCAAAGCGAGATCGGACGGATGACCCGCATTGGAATGGAAGTGGCGGAGTATATCATTTTCGTGTTTTCGATCCTGTTTGTGCTGTTCTCCATCGGCAGCTTCTTGAAGGCGCGCAGTAAGGAGTTTGGTGTACTCTCGCTGCTTGGGGCGACCTCTGGTTCGATTAACCGGCTGATCTTTCTCGAAAATTTGATCATCGGTGCAGGAGCCATCGCGGCGGGGCTGGCGGGTGGTTTGCTGCTGTCCAAGCTGTTCCTGCTGCTGAGCACGAAGGTGACTGGAATCGAGCGGCTTCCTTTCTACTGGCCCTGGAAGGCGATGGGGTTCACGACGGTCGCTTTCCTTCTGCTGTTTGTGGTATTGTCCATATTTACGCTGGTCTTTGTCCGGAAAAATCGGGTGGTCGAGCTGCTTGGCGGAAGCAGTAAACCGAAAACAGAACCGAGGGTGTCTTGGGTGCTGGCACTTCTTGGCGTGGCGTTGCTGGCTAGCGCCGTTATGCTCCTGAAAGGCGGCAACAGCCTCGACTTTATGAAAATGATGCTTGCGGCCGCAACCGGGATCTGGGGGACTTACTTTTTCTATACCCAGGTGACGGTAGCATTGATTCGATTGCTGAAACGAAGCCGTCGCTTGTTATGGCGCGGAACCCGGTTGCTCTGGATATCGGAAATGGCCTATAAAATCAAGGATAACGCACGGATGCTGTTTATGGTCACCGTCGCGATCTCGCTGGCTTGTATGAGCGTAGGCGTCATTTTGGCGGCTAATGCCCAGAATGAGCGGATTTATAAAGCAAATCCATTTGCCTTTACGTATGGCATCTATAATGAGGATTTCGTCGAGAAGGATTTGGCTTGGATCGATCAGCAGTTGTCCGAACGGGGGATCCGTTATGAGACGGTGGAACAAGAGTCTTTTTTTGGATACATCGGATCATCCGAAATGTATGTCAATGTCCTGCCGCGCTCGGATTATAACAAGGCTGCAGAGTTGCTTGGTACTCAAGGGTTGCCGAAGATTGGTCCGGGACAAGCGATCGCTTATGCGATGGAAGGATCGGCGACAGCGAACGCATTGAAGGGGGCGACCCTTCCGTTATCCCTCTCATTTCTGGAGCAGCCTCTGGAGCTGGAGTTGCTGCCTAACGAAGTTCCGTTGACGGGAATCAGCAGCAATATTTCCGTGGTCGTGTTATCCGATGCAGATTTTACGAAGCTGAAGAACGGTATGACGGAAAAGAAACAGAATCGGCTGTACCGAAACATGAAGATCTATATTCCGGATTGGCAGCGCAAAGGAGTTCCGCGTCTCCAAGATCCCGAAGTCGTCATCGGAAAGCAGCTGTTTCAAGGAATGATGGAGCGCCTGGATCAGGATGAGACGGGCAATTATATGAGCTCGCGGGGCAGGACGTTTGCGGAAGCTCGGGAGCAGCTCTCGATGCTGAGCTTTGTGGGCATCTTTATCGCCGCAATTTTCTCGATCTCCTCCGCCAGCTTCCTGTATTTCAAGCTCTACAGTGAGCTCAATCAAGATCGGCGCATGTACCATTCCTTATCGAAAATCGGGCTAAGCGACCGCGAAATGCGCTACTCTTCCAGCTTGCAGATCGCGCTGCTCTTCTTCATTCCGGTGGCGATCTCCGGAATTCAAACGATGGTGGTTCTGTCCCTGCTCGGAACCCGGTTCCTGCTGGGGAATGTCACCGTCCCGGTGCTGACCGCCTCTGGTGCTTTCTGGGCGGCGCAGCTGCTCTATTTCGTCGTGGTGCGTTCACGTTATGTCGTGCAGTTAAAGCGTGTGATGGTCTAAGTCCATTACGAAAAAGGCGAGTCTGCCAACCGGCCTCTTCTTCTCGAAGTGCCGATTCCGCAGGCTCGCTTCATTTATTACTAGGCATCCGCTGATACGGGCGGCATATGCCTTTCGATCCAGTTCAACAGTTCCGACATCACTTCGTCGCGGTTGATTTCGTTAAGCATCTCGTGGCGGCCTCCGGGATACAGCCGCACCTCAACATCCTCGAGGCCGAGCTGATGGTACAGTCCAACGAGGCGCCGGACGCCGGCGCCGTTGAGGCCAACGGGGTCGAGATCGCCGCCAAAGATATAAACCGGCTTATCCTTCGGGATCAAGCGCATTTTCTCCGGGCGGTGAATCTCCTGCAGCAGACCAAAGAAGCCGTAAAAGAAGCCGGCGCTGCACAAGAAACCGCAGTGCGGGTCGGCGATGTAATTATCCACCTCGGCCTCGTCCCGAGAGAGCCAGTCAAAGGGCGTCCGAGACGGAAGAAAGTTACGGTTAAAGCTCCCGAAGGTCACCGCGTTCATCAGCAGGCTGGGATGGCTCTCGCCTTGCAGCAGGCTTTGCAGGCGTGCGAGGCTTCGTCCCAAGCCCAGCAGTCCCCGGGGGCCATTTGTTCCTGAGAGAATAAATCCGGCGTACGGCTCCGGGGCCAGGTACATGACCTTCTGCGTCAGAAAGGAGCCCATGCTGTGGCCGAGCAGAAACAAGGGAAGATCGGGATGCTCCTGACGGATGATCTTCGTGAGCTGAATCATATCCTCGGCCATGCCGGTAAAGCCTTGTTTGCCAGGCCAGCCTAATTCCTCCGGACTGCCAGCCGTCCGCCCGTGTCCGCGATGATCGTTCGCGTAGACGATAAAGCCGTGGGCGGTCAGCAGCCGAGCCAGGCGCTCATAGCGCTTGGCCGTTTCCGCCATGCCGTGGGCGATTTGCAGCACCCCGCGCGGCGGGGCAGCGGTGTCCTTGGCGATCCAACGATACACGAAGACGCCGTGACTGGTGTCATTGTCGAACGTAAACGTATGCTCTTTCAAGCGCAGCCCCTCTTTCCACGGAAATATGAGAAGACCTTAAGCGAGAAACGCAGGCTGGAAAAATTCTATCCGTTCGCCATCAGGCCCGTTAAAGAAGAAGAATCGGCTGCCGTTGGGCAGACTTCGGATTTCCGGGTCGAGGCCGGATAAGCCTAATTCGGAGATCCGGGCGTATTCCTCCTCAATGTCACTGGCGGTAAAGGCGATATGATGCACTTTGCCCTCATTTGGCAACTCTTCTCCTTTAGGAAGATTAATTAACTCGACCTCAACGGATTCCTGACCCGGAAAGGTGAGGAAGGCCAGGCGCAGCGGATCCCCCACTTCACCGATCGTGGATAACAGCTTCATGCCGATCACCCGTTCATAAAATTCGATGGAATCCTCCAGCGCCGAGACGCGAATTCCGACATGCTCGATTTTGCGAATGCCCATACCGATGACCTCCAGTTTAAATGGAATTGGTTGATTTTTTCTCAATTGCAATCAAATACGGAGCAGCCGGCCTTTGCGGCTGCCGGTACAGGATCGCTTGCCCGGCAGAGGCGGGCAGTGCGGCCGCCCAGGCTTCCACCGCCGCCGCTTCGGCGTCGCCGCCGGGATGGCCGGGGTAGAGGACGGCCGTCAAAATCCCGCGCGGCCGCAGCAAGGCCAGCGCGGCCTCCAAGGCGGCCAGCGTGCTGTCCGGCTGCGTGATCAGCGCCGGGTCGGCGCCCTCGGCCGGCAAATAGCCGAGGTTGAACATCACGGCGCCGAGCCGCCCGTGCACGTCCGTTGGAAGCACGGCCGCCATGTCCGCGTGGCTCGCCTGGAGCAGGGTAACGTCGGCGAGGGTATCCGCCGACTCCTTGTCCAGCCGAGCCTGCGTGAGCGCCAGCGCCTGCGGCTGGATATCGAAGGCGAACACTCGCCCCTTCGGACCGCAGGCTTTGGCCAGGAACAGCGTATCCGCACCGGTCCCCGCTGTGGCATCGACGGCCGCGTCGCCGAGCCTCAGCCGTTCGCCGGTGAGTTTATGCGCGAAGCTTAATACAGAGAGGAAGCCCATACGCTCTCAACGTCCTCTCCAGTATTTGCCCTGCCAGGAATCGCGGCGCTTCAGCTCCGCGTCGATGGCATTAAGCACTTCCCATTTCTTAAGGCTCCACATCGGTCCGATCAGCAGGTCGCGCGGCGCGTCGCCGGTCAGCCGATGCACGATCATCTCTGGAGGCAGAAATTCCAGCGTGTCCACGATCAGTTTGACGTATTCGTCCTGTTCCAGGAAACGCAGCAACCCTGCCTCGTACTGCTTCACCATCGGCGTCTTGCGCATCAGATGGAGCAGGTGGATCTTAATGCCTTGCACATCCATGTTGGCTACAGCTCGGCCGGTCTCCAGCATCATTTCATGCGTTTCCTGCGGCAGGCCGTAAATAATATGCGTGCACACCCGGATGCCGCGTGCGCGCAGCTTCTCTACCGCATCGAGGTAGCATTGCGTATCGTGCGCCCGGTTGATCAGCGTGGACGTCGACTCATGGATCGTTTGCAAGCCCATTTCAACCCAGAGGTAGGTACGCTCATTGAGCTCGGCTAAATAATCCACGACATCGTCTGGCAGGCAATCCGGTCTCGTGGCGATAGATAACCCGACGACGCCCGGCTGCTCCAGGATCGCCTCGTAATATTCACGAAGCACCTCCACCGGCGCATAAGTATTCGTATAAGCCTGAAAATATCCAATATATTTCGCATGCGGCCACTTCAGATGCTGCCGGTCGCGGATCGTGGCAAATTGCGTTACCAGATCGTCCCGGCGGCTTCCGGCAAAATCGCCCGATCCCCGGGCGCTGCAGAACGTGCAACCGCCCTTGGCAATCGTGCCATCGCGGTTGGGGCAAGTGAATCCGGCATCCAGCATCACTTTAAAAACCTTGTCCCCAAACTCTTGGCGCATCTCGAAATTCCAGGTATGAAATCTTTTGTCTCCCCACACAGCAGGGGTGTCCGTCATCAGTGTACTCATTGCGGCTCCTTCATTTTGTCACAAAAAATTTTTCTGCATAATTATACAACGGCGAAAGCCCCGTCCGTACGCCGGTTCCACTGGATTTATTGTATCAAATTTCACGCGAAAAGGGGAATGCTGCTTGCCTGTTTCCTTGCGGCAGTGTAGTGAAATATGTTATTTTGAGATTATCAATTTCGTTGGACCCCAATTCCAAAATATATCGAAAAGGGAATCACTCGTCTCGTCTCCCCGGCGAACGGTTGGTTCCTTTTTCATTGCGTGCTTTACATTTGCAACAAACTTCGGCACAATATTGCAAGGAATGGATACCAAGAAAGCGGAGGAATAACATGCGTTTACGCGGCAGAAAAGGAATACGGGAGCATTTGGAACAGCAGCAGGATCTGGTTGTGCTGAATCCCCGGGAATATAAAGGACGTTGGGCGGAGGTGTTCGGCAACGGCCGTCCGATCCACATCGAGCTTGGCATGGGCAAGGGCCAGTTTATTAGCGGCATGAGTGTTAAATATCCGGACGTAAACTTCATCGGCATGGACATGTATGATGAGTTGATTCGCCGGGCGAGCGAGAAGGTTCGCGCGAAATGGGACGAGCAGGGTGGACTGCAGCCGCAAACCGTTCGTTTGGCGCTGGGTAACATTGAAATGATCGAGGACTTTTTTGCACCGGGGGAAGTGGAGCGCATTTATTTGAATTTCAGCGATCCGTGGCCGAAGAAGAAGCATTGGCGCCGGCGCTTGACGCACCCGCGGTTTTTGGAGAAATATCGTCAGCTCCTGAACGAAAATGGCGAGATTCACTTCAAGACCGACTCCCGCGTACTGTTTGAATTTTCGCTGAATGCCTTTGCCGCGGTTGGACTGCAGATGAGCGATATTTCGCTGAGCCTGCATGAAGGTGGGATTAATGAAGCTCATGTCATGACGGAATACGAAAGCAAATTTGTGGGACAAGGCATGCCGATCTACCGCTGCGAGGTGATGGTTGGCGAAGCGGCCTTGCAGCGTTATCATGAGCGGAAGATGGATATGTTTAAATAACCGCTGCTTATGGAGTTCAAAAACAGCCAGCTCGAATCGAGAGTTGGCTGTTTTTTCGATGGATAGACGTTTTCTTTACGGCTTGACCTGTACGCTAATCTCCAAGGAAGCGGGTGACCCGTCATCCGTATCAAATTTAAGGGACCATTTCCCTTCTAACTGGGAACCAAAGGCATGATCAGAAGTAAAAGCACTGCCAGGGAGGATAGTAGTCTTTACCCAAACCCACCCGGTGGGGGAAATGAGTTGATAATATACATTTTTAGTGCCGGTGTTCTTGACATACACATGGGTGATTTTCGAGTGATCCTTCTTCTCGTAATCAAAACTATGAGTGCCTTGGCCATCACGAAAAGTGATTCGTGCTTCGGAAAGAACATCACTTTTTGCTTCTTCCGTGGATTGTACAGGAGTGGTTGAGCTTGCAATAACAGCGGGCGTAAATGCAATACTCAATGTCAATAGTGCGATACATAAAGAAATGAATTTGCCATACATCCTGCCAGACACCCCTTTAGCCTCCTATTAAGACGACAAGTTAATATTAACGCATAAGGGAAAATAAGTAAAAACAAAAAGCTAAAAAGAAACCTAGGGGGATCTTGTTGTCGAGCCACCTAGGTTTCTGTTTATTTTCGGATGAAATTCGTATTCCCAAGTAAATCAATGATAGCTTGAGCACTTTGCATCGGCCGGAATTTGGCGATATGGTTCAAGACCTTTTCCCGTTTCCGCACGACTTCGTCGTATTGCTCGGTCAACCGTTTGATCCAATCGGTAATATCGTCCAGCGATTTCATCGGGGTTCCCCAACCTTGCTGGGCAAAATAATGCGAATTTTCCTCTTCCTGGCCGGGAAGCGGCTGGTGGAACAGCATCGGGATGCCTTTGGCCAGCCCCTCCGAGCAGGTCATGCCGCCCGGCTTGGTGATCAGTAAATCGGACACTTCCATCAGCTTGTCAATTTCCTTCGTGAACCCGAGCAGATGAATGTTGGGATGAATGAATCGGGGATCCTTTTGCATTTTCTCCAACGACTTCTCGTTGCTGCCCAGACAGAAAATGACTTGAATTTGCTCCCGGTAAGAGGCGAGCAGGGCATTGACCGCTTCGTCCTTCATGAAGCCCCAGCCCCCGCCCATGACCAGAACGGTAGGCATATCCTTCAGATGGAATTGCAGGCGGATATCTTCCTTCCGATGGCGCTCCCAGAAATTCGGATGGATCGGGATGCCGGTAATCAGGATTTTGCTTTTGTCTACGCCCCGTTCCATCAGTTTCTTCTGCACCTGGTCGGTGGACACGAGATAACAATTCACTTCCCGGCTCACCCAAGCTCCGTGCACATCATAATCGGTAATGACGGTACAGAGCGGCACGTCCAACATACCCAGCCGTTTCAGGCGGGAAATCACCGCGCTGGGGATCGGATGGGTGCAGACGATCACGTCGGGATGAAGCTGACGGATAATTTGAATTGTACGCGTATAAAAAATCCGATGAAGAGCCATCGTCGTCAATCGGTTTAAAGATTTCTTGTAGTTGCTGCGATACATCATACGGACAAGCCGAGGCTGCGAGGACACCGTTTTCTTGTAAGCGGTGATGATGATCGGCGCCACCCTAGGGTTCAAAAAACTGCCCAGCTCTAGGACTTTCGTCTGTATGTTTGGCGCAATCTTTCGTAAACTGCTGGAGAGCGCGTAGGCCGCTTGCGTGTGACCGGCTCCAAACCCCTCGGATAAAAGTAAGACTCTCTGTTTTTGCACTGGTTTCACCTTATTCCTGCAAGGTTTTCCTACTGTCTACAATATCCCCTTTAAGCCCATAATGCAACCGTTCCAAGCGCTACAGAGGAGCCGATGACCGCTCCTGCGAGAGTATCTGAAGGGTAATGCAGGCCTAAATAAATACGCGAAACTGCCACGATTAACGCGATGGGGAGCAGCACCAGAATCAAGCTTGGAACCGCGGCCATAAACGGAACCGTAATGGAAAAAATGGCCGTTGTATGCCCGGACGGAAACGAGTGGTCCGTCAGCGGATTCCGGAACGTATTGGTTCCCGGCAGCGTTAAGTAGGGCCGAAGACGCGGGTAGGTTTTTTTGACGAGTGCGACTGGAAGATGACTGATCGCGAGCGCGACGCAGGATTGCAGGCCGATTTTGCTCCATGGCTGCGGAGCCGCAAGCCAGATGAGCAAGGACGAAAGGATGGTGAACCAAGCTCCCCCTAAATGAGTTAAATGATACAGCCAGAAATTCAGAAAACTGCGGTGCAGGCGGCCGTTGATTCCTACAAAGAGCTGTCGGTCGAGTTGTTGAAGCTTATGGAATAAACGAGTCATAATATCCCTCCGCATGATGGTTGGCCGCGTTCTAGCCCCCGGAAAGTGCCTGTCCCGTGGCTGCTCTTTTCAAATAGCATGGCATTTTGAAGTTAGACTTATCATATTTTTAATCCATGGCCTTTTCAAGGACGTTTTTTTGCGCTGTAGCCGTGCTCTTTTTTGACATTTCGTTCTTCGCACCTTTACAATGATTCAAATCATAACAGATCTGTTTAAAAAAGGGTGCAGATTTGTTAACTTTTTGCCAAGCAAGTTCGTTTATGTAAATGTAACGCCAACAAGTTGTCCAGCCGAGCAATAAAAAAATTAAAAAAGGAAATAAAATTTGCCAAAAGTGATGAAAATAGGATGTAACCGTACCTGAAAGCAGGTTGCGGGGGTCCCTGTATGCCCAAATCCACCAGTCTTCCAGTTTTTTGCGCAGCATAGGGGCTACAGTTACTTTGACAAACGACGTCAAGTTGTGGAAAATCATATTTGGTTTGAAAAAAAGAGCCGGCGACAAGTCCAACAAAGATCTAGAAAAGAAAGAGCAAGACAAGAAAGAAAGGGTCATTACAATCAAAAGCTCCGAAAGATAAAAAAGACATCGGGGTAAAAAGGGGGCAAGAAATCATGTTGGATGTCATCTTGATTTCACTGCAGGTCGTCCTGGCAGTGGTTGGGGTGTATCAATTTGGTTTGGCTTTATTTGGCATGTACAGAAAGAAGAACAAAGTGCAATACGAACCGAACAAATCCTTTGCGGTGCTGGTCGCAGCGCATAACGAGGAAAAAGTGGTCGGGGCGTTGATGGAAAATTTGAAGCAAATGAACTACCCAAAAGAATTGTACGACGTGTTTGTCATTTGCGATAACTGCAGCGATAATACCGCAAATATCGTTCGCAGCCACGGGATGAACGCTTGCGTTCGGACCAACCCGAACTTGCGGGGGAAAGGTTATGCGATCGAATGGATGCTGAAGCAGCTATGGAAGATGCCGCGTCAATACGACGCCGTTGTGATGTTCGATGCCGACAATTTGGTGCATCCGGATTTCCTGCGGGAAATGAACAACGATCTATGCGCAGGCGCGCGGGTCATCCAAGGCTATATCGATACGAAGAATCCGGAGGATTCCTGGATTACCGCTTCTTACGGGATTTCGTACTGGTATTGTAACCGTCTGTGGCAGTTGTCCCGGACGAACCTGAAAATGGCGAACTTCCTTGGCGGCACAGGAATGTGCTTTGAAACCGAGCTGTTGAAAGAAATCGGCTGGGGCGCTACAAGCTTGGTAGAAGACCTTGAATTTACGATGCGTTGCGTTGAACGCGGAGTGTATCCGGTGTTTAACTACGACGCGAAGCTGTTCGATGAGAAGCCATTGACGTTCAAAGCGTCGGCACGCCAACGTCTGCGTTGGATGCAGGGTCACTTCACTGTCGCTCGCCGTTATTTCTTCCCGCTGTTGTGGAAGAGTATCAAGGAGCGGAACATGGTGAAGCTGGACATGGCGCTTTACGGAGCCAACGTGTACATCGTGTTATTGACGTTCCTGCTGACGGCGTTTATTTGGGTTGACCAATCGTTAATGCAAGAACCGCATGTTAAAACGTTGTATGGCTACCTGCCGATGTGGGTGTCGTATGTGGCGATTGTCGCGAACGTGTTTATTTTCTTGATGGCGATGTTCCTGGAGAAGGTTAAATCGAAGAAGGTCTATGCTTACTTGGTTCTGTTCCCGATTTACCTGATTTCCTGGTGGCCAATCACGTTCTATGCGTTCTTCACCCAGAACAACAAGCAATGGAGCCATACGCAGCATACGCGGGTGGTTCGCCTCGAAGAAGTCCAAAGCAACAAGGTGAGTTAATTTGCGAACGGCTCTTGACTTGGTAAATTGCACATGATATAGTATTTGAGGTTGCAAGATATTTTTGGATTGCAAGCAGAGGCCCCGGCTTCTCACCTGACCGACGCACGTGTTGGCTGGTTTTGATCCGTTCATTTATGAATGCTTATGTTCATGAAGAATTGACGATCAATGAGGGATGCGGGTATTGGGCCTGCATCCTTTTTATGTGTGTGAGTACAGGGTCCGAGTCATTACTTAAGACCACTTGGAGGTGGAGGATTATCAGTAAGGAACATTTGATCAATGAAGAGATTCGTGCGAAAGAGGTCCGTCTGGTAGGTGCTGAAGGCGAACAAATCGGCATCAAGCCGCTGCGCGAAGCGCTGCAGATGGCGATGGACCTGAATCTGGATCTGGTGAACGTTGCGCCGACTGCCAAGCCGCCGGTATGCCGGATTATGGACTATGGCAAGTTCCGTTACGAGCAGCAGAAGAAAGAGAAGGAAGCCCGCAAGAATCAGAAAATTGTGGACATCAAGGAAGTGTGGTTCCGTGCGAATATCGAGGAACACGACTTCCAAACGAAACTTCGCAATGTGATCAAATTTTTGAAAGATGGCGACAAGGTTAAGTGCTCGGTTCGCTTCCGCGGACGGGAAATTACCCATGCCGACATCGGGAAGAAAATTCTCGACCGCGTCAAAGATGAGGTTGCGGAAATCTCGAATGTTGAACGAGTTCCGAAACTGGAAGGACGCAGTATGATCATGATCCTGGCACCGAAAAACTAATCGTTTGTTTTCTATATATGATCGTTCCGAATGCGGAATGACCTGAAAGAGAAAACGGGCGTTCACAAACTTTGAGGGGGAAGTACAATGCCTAAAATGAAAACCCACAGCAGCCTGAAAGGCCGCTTCAAAATTACCGGATCCGGTAAAGTTAGACGTTACAAAGCGAACCGCAATCACTTGCTGTCCCATAAGTCCAAACGTGCAAAACGTGTTTTGGCTAACAGCCCTGTTGCATACGCAGGTGACGTTCGCCGCATGAAGCAGCAACTGGCGAACCTGAAGTAATTTTCGAAGGAACAATTTACACAACTTATTGGGAGGTTTTTTAAATGGCAAGAGTAAAAGGCGGATTCGTCGTTCGTCGTCGTCATAAAAAAGTACTGAAACTGGCTAAAGGTTATTTTGGTTCCAAACACCGCATTTTCAAAACTGCGAACGAGCAAGTGATGAAATCCTTGCTGTACGCTTACCGTGACCGCCGCGCGAAAAAACGCGACTTCCGCAAACTGTGGATCGTTCGTATTAATGCGGCAGCTCGCATGAACGGTTTGTCCTACAGCAAATTGATGCATGGCTTGAAGCTCGCTGACGTGAACATCAACCGCAAAATGCTGGCTGATCTCGCAGTGAACGACTTGAATGCCTTCAATTCTTTGGCAGCTGTTGCTAAAGAGAAAATCAACGCGTAAAACTCAAACGATAAGGCGCTGTTTCCGGATCTTCCGGGACGGCGCTTTTTTTGGGGAATCGAGCCGTCTGAGGGGAATTACATAGACTGGAGCCGAAACGATGCACACGCGGCAGGATTGTGTTGGTGTTTTCGGAGTGCTATTTCCTGGAAATCCATGGAATGTTCCCGGGGTAGGGGATTGTGCCTTCGACAGAAAGCCTTGAGTTTAGGGCATGGAATTGTCGGAAATATGGAATGCTATAGAAGAACCGCACGACACGATCGTCAATCCTTACAAACCTGGGTAATCACTAATGTTTGCTCGTGGATCAGGTGTGAATGTTCGGAAATCCCGCGGTTCACTGCATAACCTCACATGACGCGAACATTGGATGATAAATTTGTCGAAAGTAAGCGTTTTATTGAAAATAAAGGCGAAAATTATTTAACCCAAGGTTATTAAAAGTATGGATTTTAGAATATTTTACAGGTATAATCTGTCTGTGTGGTCAACTTAGACAAGACTCACAAAATTTTAAGGGGGATTAACCGCAATGAACAAAGCTTTCAAACTTTCTTTACTCTTGGTGCTCGCATTTACTCTGGTTTTGGCGGGATGCGGCAACAAAAATGCAGCAAACAACGGCGGAACAACTAATGCAGGAAATGCCGGAAATACAGCAGACAACACGCAAGCAGGCAACGGCGAAACGGCAACCGATGCATCGAAGATTAAAGTCGGTCTCGTTACTGACGTGGGCGGCGTAAACGACAAATCCTTTAACCAATCGGCATGGGAAGCTTTGACTGAGCTGAATAAAGAGACTGGTCTCCAAACCAAATATCTGCAAAGTAACCAAAGCTCTGACTATGTTCCAAACTTGAACCAATTCGTACAAGGCGGCTATGACTTGACTTGGTCGATCGGCTTTGACCTTGGCGATGCGACATTACAAGTTGCTCAAGCGAATCCAAACGCAAAAATGGCAATCATCGACAATGTGGTTGATGCTCCTAACGTAGAGTCCGTAACATTTGCCGAAAACGAAGGTTCCTTCTTGGTTGGCGTTGTTGCTGGTCTGACCACGAAAACAAACAAAATCGGCTTTATCGGCGGGATGGAAAGCCCGGTTATCAAACGCTTCGAAGTTGGTTTCCAAGCGGGTGTAGCTGCGGTTAACCCAGATGCAAAAGTAACGGTTACTTATGCAGGTGCATATGACAAACCGGACGTAGGTAAATCCTTGGCAAGCCAATTGTTTAACGATGGCGCAGACATCATCTTCCCGGCTGCAGGTCAAACGGGGAACGGCGTATTCAACGAAGCAGCGGCTCGTAACCAAGCCGGCGGTGCTAACAAATTGTGGGTTATCGGCGTAGACAAAGACCAATCGCTGGAATTCGGTGACGAAGTAACCCTGACTTCCATGATGAAACGCGTTGACGTTGCTGTTAAGAACGTAACTCAACAAGTCATCGACGGTAGCTTCAAAGGCGGTCAAGTCACGAACTTGACGCTGAAAGAAGACGGCGTAGGTTTGCCGGAAGAGAATCCGAACCTGAGTCAAGAAATCTTGGACAAAGTCGAAGAATTTAAACAAAAAATCGTCAATGGCGAAATTACGGTTCCTGCTGAGTAATCAGCAAGCGCAAGACATTTACGTCCGTATGGACAGTGGAATATAATTAAGTCATTCAAGCGAGCAAGGCCAGTGGATCTACTGGCCTTGTTGCTTGCGTTAATCCCATAATGGTGAGGGTGGTTTCATGAGCGCTGAAGCTCCCGTAGTCGAGTTGAAGCAAATCACAAAACGGTTTCCCGGTATCGTCGCGAACGATTCCATCAGCCTAACCTTACGCAAGGGCGAGATTCACGCCTTGCTAGGCGAGAACGGCGCGGGTAAATCAACGTTGATGAACATTTTATTTGGTCTGTATCAGCCGGATGAAGGCACAATCGAAATGAATGGCCAGCCGGTGACAATCGACAATCCCAACAAGGCGATTAAACTAGGCATTGGGATGGTGCACCAGCATTTTAAACTAGTTCATCCTTTTACGGTGACCGAGAATATCATTCTTGGCATGGAACCCAAAAAAGGACTTAATATCGACTATAAATCGGCGACCGCCCAAGTGGCGAAACTGTCGGAGCAGTACGGCCTGCAAGTTGATCCCAACGCGAAAATTCATGATATTTCCGTCGGGATGCAGCAGCGGGTCGAGATCTTGAAAATTCTGTTCCGCGGCGCAGATATCCTTATATTTGACGAGCCTACTGCTGTGCTGACGCCTCAGGAAATCGAAGAATTGATGGCGATTATGAGACGGCTGGTGGCAGAGGGCAAGTCCATCATCTTGATCACGCACAAATTGAAGGAAATTATGGAGATTTCCGACCGAGTGACCATTATTCGTCGGGGTAAAGTCATTGATACCGTTGAAACGGCAAAGACGAATCCGCAAGAACTGGCCGAGAAGATGGTGGGCCGGGGCGTAAGCTTCAAGGTAGATAAGAAAGAACCGCAAATTGGCGAGCCCGTCCTGCAGCTGAGAGATTTGAAAGCGAAGGACAAGCAGGGCATTCAGATCCTTAACGGACTGAACCTGGATGTGCGTGCCGGGGAAATCGTCGGCATTGCCGGGGTAGACGGCAACGGACAAAGTGAATTGATTGAGGCGATTACGGGCTTGCGGAAAATCGATTCTGGCTCCATCAAGCTGTCCGGCAAGGAAATTGCCAACCTTCCGGCGCGTAAGATTATCGAAAGCGGGTTGTCCCATATTCCTGAGGATCGTCATAAGCACGGACTGGTGCTGGACTTCTCCATCAGCGAGAACATGATCCTGGAGACCTATTACAAAGCGCCTTACAGCAAAGGCGGTCTCCTTAATCGGCGGGCGATTGACGAGCATGCCAAGCAGTTGGTTGAAGCGTTTGACGTGCGTACGCCAAGCATTGAGACGAAGGCGCGCTCCCTGTCCGGGGGGAACCAGCAGAAGGCAATTATTGCGCGGGAAATAGACAAGAATCCGGATTTGCTGATCGCTGCTCAACCGACACGGGGACTGGATGTCGGGGCGATCGAATTTGTTCACAAACAGCTGATTGAGCAGCGAGATCAAGGCAAAGCGGTGCTGTTGATCTCCTTCGAGCTGGATGAAATTATGAACGTATCCGATCGGATTGCCGTTATTTATGAAGGCCGGATCGTCGGGGAAGTGCTTCCGCACGAAACTAACGATCAGGAACTGGGTCTCATGATGGCGGGAAGCCTGGAACGGGGAGGTCAAAGCGTTGGATAAGCTGCGAAAAATATTTACCCTAGATAGCATTGTTTTACCGCTTGTAGCCATTGTACTTGGCTTATTAGTCGGAGCGGTGGTTATGCTGATCGGGGGATACAATCCGTTAGTGGCCTATGGTGCCTTAGTGCAAAGGGTTATAGGTAATCCATACGATTTCGGGGAAACGATCCGTCAAATTACCCCTTTGATGTTTACGGGGTTAGCGGTCGCTTTTGCCTTCCGCTCCGGGATGTTTAACATCGGTGCGGATGGACAAGTCTTGATCGGGATGACGGTGGCAACTGCGATATCGTTGTCTTTCAAGGGATTGCCATCGGCTATCCTCGTTCCCTTAGCAGTGATTGGCGGGGGGATCGGCGGTGGACTGTGGGCAGCCATTGCAGGTTACCTGAAAGCCAAACGAGGCATCAATGAGGTTATCACCACGATTATGTTGAACTGGACGGCGCTGTATTTTTCCAACTACATCATTCGCAATTTTTATCTGCTTAAGGGCCAAAACCGTTCGGAGAACATCGATGCGTCCGCTTCGATGACGTTCTTAAACGATGTGTTTAATAACGCACGGGTCCATTGGGGAACGGTAATTGCTTTGCTGACCGCCGTATTCTTCTTTGTGTACCTCTGGAAAACGAAGCAAGGCTATGAAATGCGTTCTGTAGGTCTGAACCCGAATGCGGCAGAATACGCCGGCATGAACGTTGGTCGCAACATCGTGAAAGCGATGTTTATCAGCGGTGTGTTCGCAGGTCTGGCTGGTACGTTTGAAGTACTGGGCGTGTTTCATTATCAATCGGTATTCGCCGCTTCTCCGGGATACGGGTTTGACGGCATCGCCGTGGCGCTGTTGGGCATGAACCATCCGTTTGGTGTAGTGCTCGGTTCGATCCTGTACGGCGTATTGACGTATGGTTCGGCCGGGATGAGCTTTAGCGCCGGTGTACCGCCGGAACTGATTAAGATCGTAATCGGTTCGATCATATTCTTTATTGCCGCTCAAGGCATTGTAAGAATCGTGCTGAAGCCGTTTTACCTGAAGCGCAAGAAAGAGAAGGTGTCGTAAGATGGACGTAATTACACTGCTTGGTCAATTGCTGAACTCCACCCTTGTCTTTTCCACGGCGTTGATATTTACAGCGCTTGGCGGGATCTTCTCCGAGCGTTCCGGCGTCGTTAACATCGGCTTGGAGGGGTTGATGATATTCGGGGCGTTTGCGGCTGGCGTAGGGACTTACTATGCCCAAGAAGCAGGGATGGGCAGCTTCTCGCCTTGGGTTGGCGTCATTGCGGCGATGGTAGCGGGGGCGCTTGGTGCGCTGATTCATGCCGTTGCGACGATTACGTTTAAGGCGGATCAGACGATCAGCGGGATCGTCATCAACTTCCTGGCAGCCGGTTTGACGGTGTACATCGTCAAATTGATTTTCGACGGAGCTGCTGAAACTCCGCTGGTTACCGTATTCCATAAGTTCCCGATCCCGGTGCTGCGTGATATCCCGATCATCGGGGAAGGCTTCTTTAACTCGTACCCAACGACGTATCTGGCGTTAATCCTCGTTGCGGTCATTTACTTCGTGTTGTTTAAAACGCCGTTTGGGCTGCGCCTGCGTTCGGTCGGCGAACATCCAAGTGCCGCGGACACGTTGGGCGTGAACGTGACCAAAATGCGTTATATCGGGGTGCTGCTCAGCGGTGTCCTCGGTGGGATCGGCGGCGCTACGATTACGCTGACGACCACCAGTACGTTTGCCCATAACACGATTTCCGGTCAAGGCTTTATTGCGATTGCGGCCATGATCTTCGGGAAATGGAACCCGCTGGGCGCCTTCGGTGCGGCGATGTTCTTTGGCTTCTCGCAGGCGATCCGCAACTACGTGCAGTTGTTCGATTGGTCGAGAAATATTCCGCAGGAATTTATCTTTATGATCCCTTACGTGCTGACGATTATCGTCCTCGTTGGTGCGGTGGGTAGATCCTCGGCACCAGCGGCGTTGGGGACACCATACGATCCTTCGAAACGATAAGCTACAAGCCCAAAAGGATGCTGACTATAGCTCAGCATCCTTTTTTTTCTTGCTGGAGTTAGGAGCCCGTTTGTCAGGGGGCAAGGCGATGGTGTATGCCAGGGTGGAGACAGGCGCATATGCTAAGGGTGTACACAAAATAGCCGAGTCAAACGGTTCGGCCAGAGCGGTTTTCACGGCTATAGGATCTAACCTGACAGGAGGAATTCGGATGGGCAGAACGGTTACGAGAAAAGAAGCCGAGAAATGGCTGGGCAAGCAGATCGCGGCTTATAAAAAAGACGGTACGGTGGTTACAGGGAAGCTGGTGAAAATCAGCGGCAATCGCTTGATTCTGCGCCAAGCTCCCGGCAAAAAAGTCAAAACCAAAGCGATCATCCCGCTTGTATTGTTTGATCTCTTAGCGATCGGCACCGCTCCATACGCCTTTGGCGGTTATCCGTACGGGGGAGTTCCGTATGGCGGCGGCGTACCTTACGGCGGCGTGCCGTACGGAGGGTATCCTTCCCCGTATTTCTGGTAAGCGGCTTAAGTGCGGCTGGGCAGTCTTTTTTCCAGTTCATAACATTGGGACAATGGGATGTAACGCTGAGTCCGATATCCCAATTTGCGGTAAAAGAGGTGGGCTCGGGTGTTATCCCGGTCCACCATTACTTTTGCGCGCTGACAACCCCGGGAGACGGCGAAGTTTTCCGCATGGGCCATTAATGTCTTGCCGTGACGCTGCCGTTGGTGTTCCGTTGCCACCGCCATCATATCGATATATAACAAATCGCCATAAATGAGAAAATGGATAAATGCGACAGGATCCGCTTCATAGGTTGGTGACGCAATCAGCGACACGCCGCGCGACAGCCGGACTGGAAGATCCTTGAAGACGGCTTCAATGTCCTGAGGAGGCAAATGGGTGAAGGGGACAAGCTCCCTGCGGATGAGATCGTAGATGACGGGATCGTCCTGTTTCGGTCTTCTGTAACGAATCATACGCGAATCTCCTCCTAACCGTGCATAAGATTGGGCACTATCTTTTATCATATGAGGGAGAGGAGGGAAAGGGTTCCAGCCAAAAACTTTAATTGTTTAGGGTATTGACGTGCGGTGTAATCTAATCATATAATGTTCCTAAACATTTGAAGCATATCTTGCCAACGGCAATGAAGAGGACGAAGCTTTAAGGGCTCTTTGCTCAGAGAGTGGATGGATTTGCTGAGACCACCACCAAAATCCCTTAACTGCGAGCTCACCTCGGAGCTGTTTCCCTGAAAAGCTGCAAGCCATCCGCGGTGTCGCTTGCGACCAAGGCTTAGTAGGGGGAATCGTCTGGTCCGCGTTAGGGACCACGAGTAAGGTCGCTTAGGCTTTTACTCGTCAAGGCTTGGCACTGTGAGGTGCTGGGTAAAAATGGGTGGTACCACGGAGGATAAAACCTTTCGTCCCTCGGAGCAGGAAACTGTTCCGGCGGGCGGAAGGTTTTTTTAGTTTAATAAGCGTTTCAAAAATTGACTTTTAAAAACAACCTATGAAAAGGAGGATGACTGATGAGCGCTCAAATTCCAGAGATGCGGTCTACAGAACAATTACGAGAGAAATGGATGAAACCGGAAGTCATTTCCGGTTCCGAAATCCTACTTCGCAGCTTACTTTTGGAAGGTGTCGAATGCGTCTTTGGTTATCCGGGCGGAGCGGTGTTGTATATTTACGATGCGCTGTACGGATTTAAAGACTTCCATCATCTGCTCACGCGACATGAGCAGGGCGCCATCCATGCGGCAGACGGGTACGCTCGGGCTACCGGCAAAGTCGGCGTATGTATCGCTACCTCCGGTCCGGGAGCAACGAACACGGTGACGGGGATCGCCACTGCGTTTATGGATTCAGTTCCGCTGGTTGTGATTACAGGGAATGTCGTTTCCAGCCTCATCGGCACGGACGCGTTCCAAGAAGCAGATATTACCGGCATTACGATGCCGATTACGAAACACAGTTATCTGGTTCGGCGGGTAGAGGATTTGCCGCGAATTATTCACGAAGCATTCCACATCGCCAACACGGGACGCAAGGGACCGGTTCTGATCGACATTCCGAAGGACGTGTCCGCGAACAAAACGTTGTTCGAACCGGTTCAAACCATCAACCTGCGCGGTTACAACCCTACGGTGGTGCCCAATCGTTTGCAGCTGGACAAATTGGCTGCAGCGATCCAGGAAGCTGAACGTCCGGTCATTATTGCCGGGGGCGGCGTCGTATACTCCGGCGGGCATGAGCAGCTGTTCGAGTTTGTAAATAAGACGCAAATTCCGATTACAACGACTTTGCTTGGCTTAGGTGCTTTCCCGAGCGGCCACGAGCTGTGGATGGGAATGCCAGGGATGCACGGCACGTATACGGCCAACCAGTCGATTCAACAATCCGATCTGTTGATCAACATCGGGGCGCGGTTTGACGATCGGGTGACCGGCAAGCTGGACGGATTTGCCCCGCATGCCAAGGTGGCTCATATCGACATCGACCCTGCCGAGATCGGCAAGAACGTACACGCCGACATCCCGATCGTAGGCGACGTCAAAACGGTGCTGGAAATGCTGAATCCTCTCGTGTCCCGGGCGGACAAAGCGGATGCTTGGAGAGCGCAAGTCCAACGCCTGAAACTCGAGAAGCCGCTGAAGTATAAGGACTCGGATACGGAGCTGAAGCCGCAATGGGTAATCGAGATGCTGAATGAAACGACAAGCGGCGAAGCGATCATCACAACCGACGTTGGTCAACATCAAATGTGGACGGCGCAGTACTACAAATTTAACCAGCCTCGCTCTTGGATCACCTCAGGCGGACTCGGAACGATGGGCTTTGGCTTCCCTGCTGCGATTGGTGCCCAAATGGGACATCCCGACCGGTTGGTCATCTCGATCAACGGGGACGGCGGCATGCAAATGTGTGCTCAGGAGCTGGCGATCTGCGCGATCAATAACATTCCGGTCAAAGTCGTAGTAATCAATAACCAGGTGCTTGGCATGGTACGTCAATGGCAGGAAATAATCTATGACAATCGCTACAGCCATATCAATCTCGAAGGAAGTCCGGATTTCGTCAAACTGGCGGAAGCTTACGGCGTTAAGGGCCTGCGGGCAACGAACAAGGAAGAAGCCAGACGCGTATGGCAGGAAGCGCTCGACACGCCGGGACCGGTACTGGTGGAATTCGTGGTCAGCAAAGAGGAAAATGTATATCCGATGGTTACCCAAGGCTCCACCATTGATCAAATGTTGATGGGGGACGATGAATGATGATGAAAAGCCATGCGATCTCTGTTTTAGTGAACGACCAGCCAGGTGTTCTGCAGCGCGTTGCCGGCCTCTTCGGACGGCGCGGTTTTAATATCGAAAGCATTACCGTGGGACAATCCGAGGAAGCCGGATTGTCCCGGATGATCATCGTTACCAAAGGGGACGACAAAACGCTGGAGCAAATTGAGAAGCAGCTCTACAAACTGATCGACGTGATCAAGGTTGTGAATCTCAGCTCCAGACCGATGGTGGCACGGGAGCTCGCTTTGATTAAGGTCAAAGCAGAGCCGGCGGAGCGCCCGGAAATTATGGGGGTTGTCGAAACGTTCCGCGCTGCCGTCGTTGATATCGGGACGCACAGCATGATCGTCCAAGTTGTGGGCGACACGGAGAAAATCGATGCAATGATTGAACTGCTTCGTCCGTACGGGATCCGGGAGCTGTCGCGCACCGGTGTCACCGCCATGATCCGGGGGAACGCTTAAACCAGGCTCCACCCAGGCTCATTGACACTACAGTAGATTTGCCGCCGCGTGCGGCTTCACCTCTCCGCTCGCTGCCGAGCGGGTGTTTGAGGGGATCGATTAAGCCAAAAGTTCACTTTACTGCTTCAAGGCGTCGGTCCATTGAAATACCCGCTCGTTACAGGCGGAGGAAACCATATTATACTTAATAAATCAAGGGCACAGCTTGACTGTCCCGCAAATCTTAGGAGGGCATAAGAAATGGCAGTTACTTTGTACTATGAACAAGATGCAGATCTCAGCGTATTGAAAGGAAAAACCATTGCTATTATCGGTTACGGCAGCCAAGGACATGCCCATGCGCAAAACCTGCGCGAAAGCGGACTGAATGTCATCATCGGCCTGCGTGAAGGGAAATCCTTCAACAAAGCGAAGGAAGACGGTTTTGAAGTGTTGTCCGTTGCAGAAGCAACTAAACGTGCAGACGTTGTGCAAATCCTGATGCCGGACGAAACTCAAGCTGCGGTTTACAACAGTGAAATCGCGCCTAACTTGAAGAAAGGCGCTGCATTGTTGTTCGCTCACGGCTTTAACGTACATTTTGGCCAAATCGTACCTTCCCCGGACAATGACGTATTGCTCGTTGCTCCGAAATCCCCAGGTCATATGGTTCGTCGTACTTATGTTGAAGGCTTCGGCGTTCCTGGCTTGATCGCGATCCACCAAGACGCTACCGGCAAAGCAAAAGAAATCGGCCTTGCTTATGCGAAAGGGATCGGCTGTACACGTGCAGGGGTTATCGAAACTTCGTTCCGTGAAGAAACCGAAACCGATCTGTTCGGTGAACAAGCCGTATTGTGCGGCGGTGTATCTGCCTTGATCAAAGCTGGCTTCGAGACGCTGGTGGAAGCTGGTTATGCTCCAGAAATGGCGTACTTCGAGTGCTTGCACGAAATGAAGCTGATTGTCGACCTGATTTATGAAGGCGGCTTGGCGACGATGCGTGATTCCATCTCCAACACGGCGGAATACGGCGACTATGTCACTGGCCCGCGCATTGTGACGGAAGAAACGAAGAAAGCGATGAAAGAAGTGCTTGCTGATATCCAGCAAGGGAAATTCGCCCGCGACTTCATCCTGGAAAACCAATCCAACCGTGCGTTCCTTACGGCAACTCGCCGCAACGAAGCGAACCATCCGATCGAAGTGGTCGGCAAAGAGCTGCGCGGCTTGATGCACTGGATCAAGAAATAAGCGGTATACCGTTCCTATTGCAAATCGTAAGATAGGTATTAACCTGAATATCCAATGCGGCCGTGCCTAATGCGTGAGCCGCATTGGAGCTTTTTCGGAGGAGGTGCATGGCATGCGCAAAATCTACATTTTTGATACGACGCTTCGGGATGGGGAGCAGTCTCCCGGAGTCAACCTGAATACTCGCGAAAAGCTGGAGATCGCCTATCAGCTGGAGAAGCTGGGCGTCGACCGGATTGAAGCGGGCTTCCCTGCAGCTTCGCCCGGGGATTTGGCAGCCGTGAACGCCGTGGCGCGTGCAGTTAAAAAGTCGACGGTAATCGGCTTGTCGCGTTCGCGCACCCAGGATATCGATGCGGTTCGCGAAGCGCTGCAAGGAGCGGAAGACCCTTGTATTCACTTGTTTCTGGCCACCAGCCCGATCCACCGGCAATATAAGCTGAAGATGAGCAAGGAACAAGTCCTGGAAACCGCGCAAGCGGCACTTCGTTATGCGAGCAAGTACTTTTCGAAGATCGAATTCTCCTGCGAGGATGCAGGTCGGACCGAACTGGATTTTCTCTGCGAGATGACGGCGATGGCGATCCGCGAAGGTGCATCGGTGGTCAATATCCCCGATACCGTTGGATATTTGTATCCAGAGGAATACGGCAATATCTTCCGTACGCTCAAGGAGAAGGTGCCTGGGATTGAGAAAATCCAACTGAGCGCCCATTGTCATGATGATTTAGGCTTGGCAACGGCGAACTCGCTGGCGGCGATCCTCGGCGGAGCCGACCAAATCGAAGGAACGATCAACGGGATCGGGGAACGGGCCGGCAATACCGCGCTGGAAGAAGTAGCGCTGGCGCTGGAAACCCGGTTTGATTTCTTCGGTGCCAAGACCACGCTGGAACTGTCGGAAATCGCCCGTACGAGCCGACTTGTCAGCCGCTTGACCGGGATGGTCGTGCCGGGCAACAAGGCGATTGTGGGCGCAAATGCGTTTGCTCATGAATCCGGCATCCACCAAGACGGTATGCTGAAGGAGAAAACGACTTACGAAATCATGTCCCCGGAAACGATTGGGCTCAAGGAAAGCAAGTTGGTGTTGGGCAAGCATTCCGGCCGCCACGCATTCCGCGAGAAGCTGGTTGATATGGGGTATACTTTGGACGACGAGCGGTTAAATGAAGCCTTCGCCAAATTCAAGGCGCTCGCCGATAAGAAGAAGGAGATCACCGACGAAGACCTGCTGGCGATCGTTGAGGAGAAACTGGTCGATACGCCGGAGGAATTCCGCCTCGAGACGATCTTTGTCTCTTACGGCAACGAGGCTACACCTGCAGCGAAGGTGCGGCTCGTTACTCTTGGCGGCGACATTATCGAGAAGGAAGCCGAAGGCAACGGTTCGGTTGATGCGATCTATAATGCCATCGATCTGGCTTCCGGCGAGGAAGTCAAACTGGCGGACTATTCAATCAAGTCCGTTAGCCAAGGCAAGGATGCCCAAGGCGAAGTGCATGTCGTGCTGACGCAAAACGGCATTTCAGTACAAGGCCGCGGCATTAGCACCGACATTTTGGAAGCGAGCGCTCGCGCCTATGTCGATGCCATTAATCGGTTGATTGAGAAGCGAAAAAGCCACTCTACGATTCGGGCTTAACTAATACGCGGATGTGCGGATACAGCGGAGTTGATTCATGCAGCTTCGCTGTTTTTTTGATGACTTATAGTTAAAACCTATGACCTTAATAGATTCTATATCTTTGTCTATCCTTACCCGGTGTGTTACAACTGAAGAAGAGGATGTTCACGAAAGGGAGCTGGAAGCAATGGCAGAAGTCAAGAAAATCGCAGTCATCGCGGGTGACGGCATCGGGCCGGAAGTGGTGGCTGAAGCGGAGAAAGTGTTGAAACGGACAGAGGAGCTGTTCGGATACCAGTTTGAAACGGAGCATGCGTTGTTCGGCGGGATCGCCATCGATGAGAAAGGAACGCCGCTGCCGCAAGAGACGCTGGAGATTTGTCAAAAGGCTGATGCTGTTCTGCTCGGGGCTGTAGGCGGTCCAAAATGGGACAACAATCCGAAGGAGCTGCGCCCAGAAACCGGCCTGCTCGGTATTCGTAAAGCGCTCGGCTTGTTCTCGAACCTGCGTCCGGCGGTGGTATTCGATTGCCTGAAGGAGGCTTCGACGCTGAAACCGGAAGTGCTTGAAGGGACGGACCTTATCGTTGTGCGTGAGTTGACCGGCGGCATCTACTTCGGTGAGAAATACCGCCGAGATACAGAGCAAGGTCAAGAAGCCGTGGATACCTGTGCATATAACGTAAAAGAAGTTGAGCGGATCGTTCGCCAAGCGTTTGAGATTGCCCAGAAGCGCCGGAAGAAGCTGGCTTCGGTAGATAAGGCCAACGTGCTGGAAACGTCGCGGTTGTGGCGTGAAGTCGTGAACCGGATCGCACCGGAATATCCGGACGTTGAGCTGGAGCATGTTCTGGTGGATAACTGCGCGATGCAGCTGCTGCGCCGTCCTGCCAGCTTCGACGTAATCGTAACGGAAAATATGTTCGGCGACATTTTGAGCGATGAAGCGGCCATGTTGACCGGCTCGATTGGCATGTTGTCCTCCGCTTCCTTGGGCGAAGGCAGCTTTGGGCTGTATGAGCCTGTACACGGTTCGGCACCGGACATCGCAGGCCAAAACCTGGCCAACCCGATTGCGACAATCTTGTCCGTTGCGCTGATGTTCCGCTTAACGTTTGGTTACGCGGATGCGGCTGACGCGATCGAAGCCGCTGTCACCGACGTGCTGAATGCCGGACATCGTACTGGCGACATCGCCGTTGATAAGAGCAAAGCAATTGGGACTAAGGAAATGGGCGATCTGATCGTTGCTGCAATGAAGAAATAAATGTATCTGCATGGGGCCGTGTAATTGACTTTCGGAATGGCCGATGTTACCATGTGGGAAGAAATAAGAAGAAAGGCCCCCTGTTTGAGCTTGGCTCAAATCGGGGGTTTTTTGCCCAGAAGCTTTCTCCGGCGGAGGATTGACTTAAGCTCCCAGGATTTACAATCCACACGCAGGAATTTGAAGCAAGCTTCACGAATAAATTATAGGAAAATCCCGGCTTCAGGGAGAGCCAGGAAGAGGAAATGAACCAAACGCGGGAAAGGGTGAAGGGGAATGAGCTTTTGCTGCGGAGCCAGCATGCTGGGAACGAAGGGCACCTTAAAGCATTATCGCACGCAGGTACATAATGTGCCCCTGTTATTTTGCCCGGTATGCCACCGGGTTGAGGTTCATTATAAAGTCGAGAATGAATACGAAATCCTGGCCGAATACGCGCATGGTGACGGTGTCGCGGAAATTGATTTTCAGGATTTTGTGATGGAGGACGATGACTCCATTTTCGGAAATTGCGTTAATCGGGAAGATGAAGATCCCTTGGCT
The DNA here is from genome assembly GCF_032465655.1 of Paenibacillus sp. 3LSP. Lineage (NCBI taxonomy): Bacteria > Bacillati > Bacillota > Bacilli > Caryophanales > Paenibacillaceae > Paenibacillus > Paenibacillus sp. 3LSP. The sequence goes on from NZ_JAWDJI010000179.1 coordinate 38,939, forward strand.
ATCGTACAGAGTCAAATCGATATTTCGCTGGACCTCATGTCCGTTGCCAAGCAAATCGGCGATGAGAAATGGACGGAAGAGCTGAAGAAGAGGCTGGCGGTCATGAGCCGTCGTCGAGCGCGGTTACTGCATAACAATCGTTAATTCCTAGAAATAGTCTTCCAGAAGGGAGACTATTTGTATTTTTTTAGGACTTAGGTCGTCGTTTTGCGTTGATCCCACTTTTTTCGACAGTTTCTCTGATTGACGGTATTTGGAAAACATGACTATGATTGAAACAGGTGGCTTTTGACTTATCGGAATTAAAAATGGACAAGTATGGCATCGCCCGGTGCGAAATAGACATAGATTGCATGGTAAGGTTGAGGTGAGTGCACCGCTTCAGGGTAGTTCTTCTAGGTAGTGATGGTATGTTGTCTTGTAAGGCAAAGTACATCATCTGAATAAAGGGGGAACCAAGCTTGTTGAGTGAATTTCAAGAGACATTGCTCCAGTCCGTCAAAGCATACCAATCGACCCAACTCGTAAAAAACAAGTATGAGAACATACTCCAACACCTGGACAGCGGAATCATGCTGTTTGACTGTGATGGGGTTCTAACCTTTATCAATGTACAGATGGCCAAACTGCTTGAAATGCCGCGCCAATCCCTGATAGGCTGTAATTTATTACAGCTGCTGCGGCATCCACATCTCAACCCATTTAAGAAGCGTAAGATCTTGCGTATTTACCGGGAGACCATCTTCCACCGCAAAAAGTACCATGAGTTAATTGACGAATACGGCAGACATTGGTTGATTACCGTTACATATGGGGATCAGATGGATGGGGATTTTCTGCTCAGCGTCAAGGATGTATCTGATTTTAAACGGATCGAACAAACGGCTTATCAGAACGACAAGCTGGCGATGCTTGGGAAAATTTCTGCTGCAATCGCGCATGAAATTAGGAATCCGCTTACAGCGATTCGCGGGTTCATTCAATTGCTGCGGCCGCATTTGATGCAACTAGGCAAAGACGAGTACGCGCGGATTATTTTAACGGAAATCGACCGGGCGAACGATATCATCCACGAGTTTCTGAATTCATCGAAGCCTTCGGCTCCGCAGAAATCGACGCTCAACGTGTCTTCCTTGTTGAAGGAGGTTGTTCTGCTTACGGAGAGCGAGGCGTTGATGAAGGGATGCCAAATGATCCTTCACGAGCCCAGCGAGGAGCTGCTCGTCTCCATCGATGTGAAGCAGATCAAGCAGGTGCTCTTGAACATTATCAAAAATGCGATGGATGCTATCGCCGAAGTAGGCGGCGACCACCAAGGGGTGATCGATATCCGTGCAGAGAAGGAAGGCAAATCGGTCTGCATTTCCATACAAGATAACGGCGGCGGAATGGACAAGGGGCTGCTAAGCCGCTTGTTTGATCCGTTTTTTACAACGAAAGAGAAGGGGACGGGATTGGGATTGTCGGTGAGTTACCGGATTATCCGGAACCATCGGGGGAACATTTCCGTGGACAGTTTAAAAGGAGCGGGAACGATCTTTACGATTTCGCTCCCGCTGGTATCCTAATTTAATCTTTAGGGCCTTCGGCCGAAGATGGCGAAGAGGACGCCGCGTACTTCCCGCAAGCCGCAGAACAAGACTTCTGCTGCGAGCAGGAGGCGCAGGCGCCTTTTTTGCTTTTCTTGAAGCCACGGTATAACGCAAAGCCGGCATATCCAAAAATAACGGTAAGGATGAGAATATCGGCCATTACAAGCAGCTCCTTTCGTTTATCGAAAATGTCTTAAGCCAGTCCAAATCCAAGCCGCCATCCGATCTGATAAATCAAGAAAGCCACAAGGTAAGCCAGTGCCAGTGAATAGCCGACCGCAAATAACGTCCACTTCCAGGAAGCTGTTTCTTTGCGAAGAACGCCAACTGTTGCAAGGCAAGGGGTGTAGAGCAGAACGAAGGCCATAAAGCTGTAGGCCTGCAGCCCGGTGAAGGATGCGGAAATTTGGCCTTGGAGTCCGGCCATATCAGGCACATGATAAATAATGTTCATCGTGGATACCACGACTTCCTTCGCCATAAACCCGGTAATCAGGGCTGCCCCAGATTGCCAAGTGCCGAAGCCTAGCGGCTGCAAGACGGATGCGAATAAGCCGCCGATGGCTGCGAGGAAGCTGTCGTCCATGTTGTCCGCCACACCGCCCGGACCAAGGTACGTGAGTAGCCAAATCAGCACAGAACCGCCAAGAATGAAGGTGCCGGCTTTGCGCAGGAAGCCTTTGCCTTTCTCCCAGGTGCTGCGGAACAAGGTGACGCTTTGCGGCATTCGATAAGGCGGCAACTCGACGATAAAGAAGGAACGTTCGTTTTTGAACAGGAACAGCGAGAATAACTTGGCTAACCCAAGCGCCAACACGATGCCGAGCATATACAGAGAAAAGACGATCAGACCTTGCGATTCCGCGAAAAAGATCCCGGCAAACAACGCGTAAACCGGCAGCCGTGCGGAACACGACATCAGCGGAATGAGCAGCATGGTCAGCAGCCGCTCCTTCGGTTGCTCGATGCTGCGGGAAGCCATAATCGCCGGCACGTTGCAGCCAAAGCCCAGGATAAATGGAATTAACGCTTTGCCGTTTAAACCGACGATTTCCATTAATCTATCCATCATGACGGTGATCCGAGCCATGTAACCGGAGTCTTCAATGAAGGAAATAATCAGGAACATGATAAAAATCTGCGGAATAAACACCAGTACGCCGCCTACGCCTCCAATAATACCGTCGATGATCAGCGCCTGCGTGAAGTCCGATGCCCCTATGCGGATAAGAAGATTCTCTACACCGCTGGTCAGTGGTCCGCTGATGAACCCGTCCAGCAAATCGGAGAGCGGGTTGCCAAGCCAATCAAATGTCAACTGGAAAGTGAGGTACATGAAGACCATAAACAGCGGGAGTCCGAGTAACGGGTTGGTGACAATATGATCGATCCGTTCGGTTACCGAGTGCGGTTTCTTCTGTGAGGCATCTACGGCTTCACTGCAAATGTTCTGAATCCGCTGGTCTCGCACGGAGCGGATATACGCTTCTGCGGAGGGAGCCAAACCGCTGGCGGCCAGCTTCGCATCCGCTTCGGTCCGGATCTTCTGCAGAATGAGCAAGTTGGTCTGCGGCGGAAGTGTGGAGATGACTGCCGGGTTGTTCTCAAGTACCTGCATGGCGATCCAGCGTAAGGCCGGGCGATGATCCTCCCAGTCTGCTTCAAGCTCAAGGGTGATCTCCTGAATGGCCTGCTCGATCACTTCACCATAATCCATCGTAAATTGCGGCGCTTGCGCCGATTCAGAAGATTGCTGCTCGATGACCTGCAGCACTTCTTTAGTTCCTTTACCTGTACGTGCAATCAGCGGAACAACAGGAACGCCCAGCAAGTCTGCCAGTTTCCCAGGGTCCACCTTCAACCCGCTGTTCTCGGCAACATCCATCATATTTAAGCCGATGATTACCGGTTTACCATATTCCAGCAGTTGCAGCGTTAGATACAGGTTACGCCCCAAGTTAGAGGCGTCTACAATATTGACTAAGACGGAAGGGGATTCGGAGGCCAGGTACTCGGCGGCAATCCCCTCATCCCGTGACAAAGGATGCAGAGTATAGATCCCCGGCAGGTCGGTGAGAAGCCCGGTCTTCCCCCGCAGGTGCCCGACTTTTTTCTCCACCGTTACGCCGGCCCAGTTGCCGACATACTCGTAAGAGCGGGTTAAGGCGTTAAACAGTGAGGTTTTTCCCGTGTTCGGGTTCCCGATCAGTGCCGCATTGTTCATGAGACCGCCACCTCGATGTGGGCCGCTTCCTTCTGACGGATGCCCAGCAGTTGTCCGGCGTATTCCAGCGTGACCGGACCACCCCATAAGCAGTACCGTTTCACAACCACGCGGGATCCTTCCCGGATTCCTAGATCCGCAAGGCGCCGTTTCAGGATCGGGTCCATATTGCCAATTTGCGTGATGGCACAAGGGGTCCCGGGTTTCAAACGCAGCAGACAGCATCGGCAAGGGTGCATGAAAACTTCCTCCTTCTATCTTAAGATCATGAAAATGCAAGAGATCGTCATGCTGGTAAGCCAAACAGGGCTGGAACATCGAAATGATTCAATGCTATTGAGAATCAATCTCAATCAAATCCACCAGTAATATAGCACGCTCTGCTGGCCCATACTGTGATTTATTTCATAACGAAGAGTGGATACTTCGTGATCCAAAGATGACTTTTCGAACAACCGATCTAATAGAAGCTCGAAAAGTCAGGTTTGAAGCACCGAGAAGGTTGAATGAAACCAGGACTGAGGAGCGGAGCGTACGATTTGGGTACGTGAGCACCGGAAGGCCTGGGTGAATTCAAGATTCGACGCCGAATGAAACTTCTTGAGTTACTTCGTGATCCAAAGATGACTTTTCGAACAACCTTTAGTAAGATGGATAGTAAAATGACACGATGGAGAGGAATATGCCAGATGAAAGCCAACAATTGCAAAATCGTCGACTGCACCATCCGTGATGGAGGACTGGTGAATAACTGGGACTTCAGCGTAGAATTTGTGCAAAAATTGTACGCAGGCCTGAATGAGGCGGGTGTGGATTATATGGAAATCGGCTACAAAAACTCGCCGAAGCTGCTGAAAGGCGCCGATGAAGCCGGTCCTTGGCGGTTTCTGGACGACGATTTCCTGCGCAAGGTAATTCCTCAAAAAGGAACGACGAAGCTATCCGCACTGGTCGATATCGGCCGGGTAGACGAAAATGATATTTTACCGCGCAGCGAAAGCGTCCTCGATTTAATTCGGGTGGCTTGCTACATTAAAGATGTGGACAAAGCTCTGCAGCTGGTACAGTTGTTCCATGATCGCGGCTACGAGACGACGTTGAATATTATGGCGTTGTCCAACGTGATGGAGCATGAACTGCTGGAAGCTTTTGAGATGATCAAGGATAGCGTCGTTGACGTTGTCTACATTGTTGATTCGTACGGAAGCCTCGATTATAAAGACATGGAGCATTTGGTCAACAAGTTCAAGACCCATTTGCCGGGCAAACGGCTGGGTGTTCATACCCATAACAACATGCAGTTGGCCTTTTCTAATACGTTGGTAGCTGCTGAAAATGGGGTTGAACTGCTAGACGCTTCCGTGTATGGCATGGGGCGCGCGGCTGGCAACTGTCCAACCGAGCTGCTTGTGACCCATCTGAAGGGGACGAACTATAAACTGCGTCCTGTACTAGAAGTGCTGGAGGAGCTCTTGATCCCGCTTCGCGAGAAGGAAGAGTGGGGGTACCTGATCCCTTACATGATCACGGGGACGCTTGATGAGCATCCGCGTTCCGCGATGGCGCTTCGGGCTTCAGACGACAAAGACAAAGTCGTCGATTTTTACGATAAACTGACGACGCCGGAAACAACAGTCCATCGTCCTAAAAAATCCTAAAAAGGTAAGCCCGGGCCTCGCGCCCGGGCTTTTATTTTTCCTCGACAAATTTGAGAAAAAGGAAGGAAATAAGCGGAATATGTTGAATAGTACAACTCATGACGGATCGATAAGTACTTACCTCCGGAGGTTGATACGCATTGAGGATTAGGGCAGAGGAACGAACGACAATCATCCAAGGGGTAATCGGATTGGCGGCGATGATCGGGGTTGTCCAGTTGTCGGCATGGAACAGGTTTCCGCCAGGAACGGCCGAGGTTGTCCAAACGCTGCATCTTTTGACAGGTCTCATGTGCATGGCCATATCCTTCGCGATCTTCGCACAGGGATGGATTCTGTTTACCGACAAACTTTCCAAGCAGCGACTGTACACGGCCGTGTTATTTTCAATGATCGGGATATTGGATATTCTGTACACCGTTTCGTACGGTGATATCTCGCTGCTTGGCTTCGAACCGAACGAAAATTTGGCGACCTGGTTTCTGGTGATCTCCCATTTAATAGGAGCTTTTGGGATGCTGCGGATCTTTGCTGTGACGGATCAGCAGGTGTCCGGGCAGCAGAAAGTGACGATGTTCGCCAGTGCCGTCTTCTTGACGCTGTTAGGTCTGTTTGTGTTAAATCGATATCAAGACCGCTTGCCGCTACTATTGGAAACGGAGCTTCTGCAACTGATGATGCAAGCGGGGATTCCTCTGCTGTACCTCCTTGTCGCTACGGCTGTTCTTTATCGACATCGGACGGAGCGCCCTTCAGCCATGATGATGGTAACCAGGGCACTGCTCTTCATGGCGATGGGTCATGTCTTGCTGATCTGTCCGCCGGGGCAAGTGGAGGGGTTAACTCAGGCGTTGGGGCAAGGGTATATGGCCATTTCGTATTACATCGTATTAAAAGGGGTTTACCGACTGACGATTGAAGAACCGTTGCGCGATCAACTGTTCGTGGAAGCCCAGATGAAGCATATGGCCTACCATGATGATTTGACCGGACTGCCGAACCTGCGACAAATGAAGGAGCAGTTGGACGAGCTCTTGGTTTTTTCGCGAGCTTGTATCGGTGTGGCGGTGATCAATATCGACCGGTTTAAGGCGATTAACGACTCGCTAGGTTACAGTGCGGGGGACAAAGTGCTGACCGAGCTCGGAAGTCGGTTAGCGGTGCTTGAAGGCCCTCAGCAATGGGTGTACCGGGTGGGCGAGGACGAATTCGCCGTGGTCTTCTCCGAGCTGCCGGATGTTTCGGCCGTCGAGGAGCGGGCCAAGCAGCTGTTAGCCTCTGTTGATCCCGGGGTCCTCATCGATGACACAGAATATCATATTTCCTTGAGTATGGGGTTGTCTGTATTTCCGAATGACGCCGACTCGGTCAACCAGTTGATCCAATTTGCCGATATGGCAGTACACCATGCGAAGGAGCAAGGCGTAGAGTTTCTGCGTTATCATGCATCGATGAAACAGCGCACCCAAGCGAAGGTAGAGCTTGAGAATGATATGCGCAAGGCGCTGGAGCGGGGGGAATTCTTCCTGGAGTTCCAGCCGCAGATCAGTTTGGATACGGGGAAAATGGTTGGGATGGAGGCACTTGTCCGTTGGAACCATCCGAAGCGGGGACTGATACCTCCAAGTGAATTCATTCCGCTAGCCGAAGAGAATGGGCTGATCGTTCCTCTTGGTGAATGGGTGCTAAGAACGGCTTGCCAGTATAATAAGAAATGGCAGCAGGAAGGATTCGAGCCCGTTTGTGTGTCCGTCAATTTGTCGATGCGCCAGTTCCGGCAATATAATTTAGCGGAGCACGTGGACGCAATCCTGCGTGAGGTAGGGTTAGATCCACAATATCTCGAGCTGGAAGTGACGGAAAGCATGACATACGATATTGAAACCGCGCTGGATCAGCTTCATCGCTTGAAGCGTTTAGGTATACATATCAGTATCGATGATTTTGGCACAGGCTACAGCTCGCTATATTATTTAAAAAGTCTGCCGATCGATCGGTTAAAAATTGATCGTGCCTTCGTCAAAGAGGTCATGTGCGACGGAAACGACGCGGCGATCGTCTCCACAATCACCACCATGGCTCATCACTTAAAGCTGAAGGTGACGGCCGAAGGTGTTGAGAACGAGGAGCAACTGGAGTTTCTGAAGCTCCAACGTTGCCATGAAGGACAAGGATATCTGTTTAGCAAGCCGGTGTCTGCCGGGGTGCTGGAGAGTGAATTCCTTAGCCGGCTAGCCGGCTAAGGAATTTTTTATGATTTTAGGTAAAAAAAGCGAAAGGGCTGAATATTGACTTTCGATCGAACGTTCGATTATAATGTGGCCATGAAAAACAAATCTGATAACAAATCCGAACTGATCTATCAAACAACAATTGAACTTCTCAATGAAATTGGACTATCCGAGATCTCCATGTCCAAAATTGCGAAGCGGGCAAACATCTCGTCGTCGACCATTTACTTCTATTTTGAAAGTAAAGAAGACTTGTTGATTAAGCTATACTTTAAGCTTAAGGAACAAATGCATGAGAAAATGTTTCTTGGCGTTACGGAGGACATGTCAGTCAGGGCTGCCTTTGAGAAGATCTTGCGGAATTACTCCAGTTACATCGTGAATAATCAAGCTAATTTTCTGTTGATGGAACAGTTTTTTGATTCGCCATTTATCCAAAAACACTGTAAAGATCAAAGCGGTGGTGTATTTAAGCCGATGTATCCTTTATTCGAAAGGGGGATTAAGGAAGGGCTGTTTAAGGATTCGGAAACGAATCTGTTAGTTACTTACTCCTGCTTGCCTTTTGTCCAAATGGGCAAAGAGTATATTAACGGTGAGTATGAATTCACCCCAGACAACATCGACAAAATGATTCAAATGAGCTGGGATGCGATCAAAGCATGAACAGCCTCTTTTTTCACTTCAATAGATCGAACGTTCGATCGAGTTGATGAGTTAACTTTAATTTGCATCAAATCGATCGAACGCTCGATAAAATAATTATTTTTACAGCGATATGAACGAACGTTCGATAAAAAGGGGGCGAAGCTAATTACAATTAAAATCTAAGCATGTAGATCATTGTGAAATGTTATTTCTTGACATAAAAAACAAAAGACAAAGGAGAGATATTTATGGAAAAAAGAGCCCTGGGGTCAAGTGGACTGAAAGTCTCAGCGATGGGATTAGGCTGCATGACGATGTCTGATTTTTACGGCAGTGACCGGGATGAACAGGAATCGATAGGGACGATTCATCGAGCATTGGACCTTGGTGTAAACTTCTTGGACACTTCAGATCTGTACGGTAACGGAGAAAATGAGAAGCTGGTAGGAAAAGCGATTAAAGATGAGGGTGAGCTTATATTCCTTGACTCTCATTTTAAAGCAGAAGTTGCTTCTCCATATGGAATTTCAGCGGCAGGTACATCAGAGACGGTAACAGCCATGGACAAAACGATCACGACATTCGAACGCATCATTCCTCGGTTGGGAATATACTATGCTCTATCCCAAGCTCAGATCGCTTTGTTCCGCTTAGGATGGGGATTCAAGGATATCCAAGCAAGTGATACTGTGATCAAAAGCTGGATTAGCGAGGTAACCGCTCGTTTGATCCCTGCAAGTCGAATGCCTAGTGAAACGACGATATTATATTTTATTAGAGCGACTTTACCGGATGGTTCCGAGGTGAACGGGATGTGGCCGAATACATTGTCAGCCGAATTATTCTACAACCTCGAAACTGGACGTGTAGAACATTATGTTTCAGAGCATGAGCATGAATTGGAACTGAAAGATGGCTACCGATTTACTCTCGCCAACACGGCCGATGGTGGTATAGCTGTCAGAACCGTTCCAGCCGATACGCAGGATACCCATCCTACACTTCAGTTCTATAACGATAGAGAACATTTGGATAAAGGTTTGATATTGTCAGCAGAAGACCAGTCAATCTCTCTAATGGGCAAAGTTAATCCTGGAGCCGGTCATTTTAAAACATCACATTTAAGAGCCCCTAAGGGCAAGGAATTTAAGTTCGTCTTGCGGGGATCCAATCATTTTGATGTTTATATTGTGGAAGAAGGTCAGGGCGGAGTATATATGAATAACGATAACTCCGTTTCATGAATGCGGAGGATCGCAAGCCACCTGCCGGCACAGAAGCTGCTGGCAGGTTTCGCTTGCGCTCGCAGGCGAAACGTGATATATTAATTTCTGCCTTCTCAAAAAGGCCTAAAACTAACGGGACGTAGCTCAGCTTGGTAGAGCACCTGGTTTGGGACCAGGGGGTCGCATGTTCGAATCGTGTCGTCCCGATCTATGGAGCAGTCATCTTAACGGATGGCTGCTTTTTTGATGCTTACGAAAGGCAGCCGTTGTTTTTGAGAATTGAATAAAGGCTTCCACTATCGGTCAAAATAGAGACAAAAGTCCGATAGAAGGGGATAACCGTGAATATCTTCCAAATCAAAAAACATCTGAAAAAGCGATGGAGAAGATGGAGACGCGCCATATGGACCGCCAGCGCCTTGGCTCTGATTGCGGTTATGGCCTGGATGGGGCTTCCATTATCCGATCAAATGGAGAAGTTGATGGCTCGTGAACCGATGGCGATCGAAACCCTTGGCATGTGGCAAGAAGCTGCTCCGGATGCCGATAACGAATGGTTATCGGAGCTGGAAGAGGGGAAATCGAGAATCGTCCATCTGACGAAAATATATACCTGTGGAGAAGAAAGCAGTGTTCTCGGCATTATGACCCCAAATGAAATCGCTGAGTTGATGAAGGATCACCCGACATGGAAAGGCAGACTTGGCGCCGGGGGCGACGTATGGATCGAAGAGAGGATCGACGGTCTTTCCGAAGACTGCAAAACGCAAGGATACATCGGCTTGGACAAGGATGGCAACTTGACGTTATTTGACGGTCCACCGAAGAAGGAGAAGGCGGTTCGTACTTTTTTTCAGATTGACGTGGAAATGATGGAGAGCGCCTTGCCGGCAGAAGTCATCCAGCAGCTGCGGCAAGGAATTCGTATTCAGGATGTGGAGGAATACAATAGTGTATTGTCCACCTTCAGCGATTTTGCAATTGAGCCGTCGGAGAGAGTGATGCAGCAGGAGGAACAGCCATAAAGCAGCTCGTTGCACGCTTTCGTTCACCGAAAGATGGATTGGATCAACCAGAAGAGGGAGTTCTCATAAGTTATCGTAGATAACGGAGGGACATCCCTCTTTTTATTTTGCCTGCATGAATTACACTTTTTTCACCTGCAAATAAGTTTTTCCTCAATCTTGACCGATCTTTTGCTATAATAAAGTGAATACATATGTTCGCTTTATGTAGGACAGGGCTCCATCCGAGGATCATGGGGGAGTTATAGCAACGATAGGGAGAGATGAGCCTTGCGGATACTTGGAATTGACCCTGGCATTGCGATTGTCGGGTTCGGATTTATTGATAAACAAGGCAATAAGGTTACGCCGGTGCAGTATGGCTGCATTCAAACTGAAGCCCATACGCCGGAGGAAGAACGGCTTATGCATGTTTATGAGGCGATGGTTCAGTTGATTGACAAATATAAGCCGGATGCGGTGGCGTTCGAGAAGCTGTTTTTCAATCGGAACGTGACGACGGCGATGTCGGTCAGTCAAGCGAGGGGCGTGTTGGTGCTTGCTGCGGCGCATAAGGGGCTTCCGATTGCGGAATACACCCCGATGCAGGTGAAGCAGGCAATCGTCGGTTACGGGAAAGCGGAGAAACGCCAGGTGCAGGAGATGACGCGCATGTTCCTGAAGCTCCAGGCGATTCCGAAGCCCGACGACGTGGCGGATGCATTATCCGTGGCAATCTGCCATGCACATTCGTATACTTTAAACTCTAAAATAAACGAGGTATTGCGTTCATGATTGATTTTTTACGGGGCCAGATTGCCCATTTGGAAACAGAGTACGTCGTCTTGGATGTACAAGGGGTAGGGTACCGGGTATTTTGTCCGAATCCTTATGCTTTTGCAGCCAAAGGACAAGAGACGGTGACGATCTACACCCATCACCATGTGCGTGAAGATGCGATTCTGTTGTTTGGATTCCCCACTCGTGAGGAGCAGAAGCTGTTCCGCAAGCTGATTGAGGTATCCGGGATCGGCCCGCGTGTCGCGCTGGGGATTTTGAGCGGTGGAAATCCGGATCATGTTGTGGCGGCAATTCACCAGGAGAACATCTCCTTCTTGACCAAGCTGCCGGGGATTGGGAAGAAGACGGCGCAGCGGATGATTTTGGATCTGAAGGACAAGTTGGAGGGCGTTGGCGGCACGTTGTTTGATCCAGTGCCTGCGGATGCCGGCGAGATCTTGGGAGATGGCGGTAATCCGGGATGGCCGGAGGCCCGCGAAGGCCTAAAAGCGCTGGGGTATACCGAAGCAGAGCTGGACAAGGTATGGCATCGCCTGAAGGACGATGTCGGGCCGGACGAGGCGGTGGATTCCGTCATGAAGAAGGCGCTCAAGCTGCTGTACGCCGGCTGAGGATGAGGACAGGAAGGGGAGCGTAGCGCATGATGGAGGACCGGATCATCTCCGCGAATTTAATGATGGAAGATCAGGCGGTGGAGTTAAGCCTGCGGCCGCGTTATTTGGCGGAGTATATCGGACAGAACCAGATCAAGGAAAACTTAAAAATATACATTGAAGCAGCGAAAATGCGCAAGGAAGCGCTGGATCACGTGCTGCTCTATGGACCGCCGGGGCTCGGCAAAACAACGCTGGCGAATATCATTGCCAACGAGCTAGGTGTGAACCTGCGTACGACCTCTGGGCCTGCGATTGAACGGCCGGGGGATTTGGCTGCGCTGCTGACCAATCTGCAGGAAGGCGACGTCTTGTTTATCGACGAGATTCACCGGCTGCATCGGACGGTGGAGGAAGTGCTGTATCCAGCGATGGAGGATTTTGCGCTGGATATTATGATCGGCAAGGGGCCAAGTGCGCGGTCGGTTCGACTGGACTTGCCGCCCTTTACGCTTGTAGGCGCAACGACGCGGGCAGGGCTCTTGTCGGCGCCGTTGCGCGACCGCTTTGGCGTCGTCAGCCGGCTCGAGTTCTATAACATTGATGAGCTTAGCTATATCGTATCGCGGGGCGCGGATATTTTCGGCATCGAAATGATTGGGGATGCGGCGACGGAAATCGCCCTTCGTTCGCGGGGAACGCCGCGGATTGCAAATCGCTTGTTGAAGCGCGTGCGCGACTATGCGCAGGTGCGGGGCGATGGCATGATTACCACAGAAATTGCCAAAGAAGCGCTGAAAATGCTGCAGGTTGATCCTATGGGGCTGGATTTGATCGACCATAAAATGCTGCGGGCAATGATTACGAGCTTCCGCGGCGGGCCTGTCGGCCTGGACACGATCGCTGCGACCATCGGCGAGGAGAGTCAGACGATCGAGGATGTATATGAGCCTTACCTGCTGCAGATTGGATTTCTGCAGCGGACGCCGCGCGGACGGGTGGTTACGCCGGCAGCGTATCAGCATTTAGGTCTGCCGATGCCGGAGACACCTTAAGACCTCAGTGAATTTGGCTCGAAGGCACCATGAAGGGAGAGAAGCAAGGTTGAAACGTACAACACGAACGAAGCGGTCATTTTCGTTAGCCCGATGGGGAAAAGGCATGATTGCGGGCTTGCTGTTAGCTGGGGCTTTTCAGTTGCCGGCAGCAGCTGATGATTCAGATACATCCCTTGTCCGCGTAGCTATGTACCTGGACTTGGGCAGCACCTATAAATCGACTACTCCGGCCGTTACTTTAAAAACGGCAGCTGCGGCAGAGGTCATCCTGGCAGGCAGTACAGGGCCGGAGTCTTGGCTCCAGTTGGGAGCGGGAGCTACAACGAGATTTAGCGTCAGCGGTTATAAGGTGAAAGCGTTGGAATCTGCGGATTGGGCAACGGTCGCTGCTGCGGTTAAGAAGCTGCAGGCTACATCTGATCGGCCGGTGGCTTATGCGGTAAATCAAGCGGGAAGCACAATCTACCGCGTGTATACAGGCCCTTACGTCAGTGCGGCAGAAGCGCAAAAAGCAGCGGATCGGATCAGCCAATCTTTGGCCGCATCGTTAAAAGGTGCTAAAGCCGAAGCACGTGGACCACTCTACGTCTCCGCCGGTTCGTTTGCAAGCCAGACGGAGGCCGAGAATCTTCGCCAAACGCTGTCCGCACAGCATGCAGAGGCCGTTGTGGCGATGACCGGCTCGGGACAGTATGCGGTATGGGTTGGGGGCGCGTTAAGTGCCTCTGAGCAGTCCGCACTCCAAACCGAGTTGTCCGGACTGTATCCGGGGCTTTCTTTAGCGCCGGTGAATGAGCATGTCCCTGCATTACTCCTGCATCGGGACGTGACGTTGAATTTAGAGGGTCCAGTCAGTGTGGACCATTATGAGTTAAGCGGAGAAGGCGCCAAATTGACAGTTCGGGATAACGGTAATTCGCCGATCCAGGTGGTGGAGCGTTCGGGACGCAGCTACCGCGGGGATTTTGAGATTAGTAAAGTGAACGGTCAACTGGCGCTTGTCAACGAGGTGCCGTTAGAGCAATATCTGTATTCCGTTGTCGCCGGCGAAGTACCATCGTCTTGGCCGCAGGAAGCGTTGAAGGCTCAAGCGGTTGCGGCGCGCAGCTATGCGCTGTATAATGCAGGGCTTAATAAGTTTAAAGTAGCTGGACTGGTGGATACGACACTAAGCCAGGTCTACAACGGGACAGAGAAAGAGGTCGCCAGCATCGTTCAAGCGGTAGATGCTACTGCGGGAGAAGTGCTGGTATCGTCAAACGGACAAATTGTCGAAGGCATCTTTGCATCCAACAGCGGCGGGGTGACCGCAGATTCGGTTGAGGTTTGGGGGAATGTGAACCCGATCTACGCCAGCGTACCCAGCGATGGAGATGAATCGGCACAAGCCTCATTAAAATCGTGGTATCATGTGCTGCTGTCAAACGGGATCACAGGATATGTCCGTGAAGATAATACCGTCGTCAACGGGACGAATCCGGCAGGGTTGCAGAAGCTGACGGTGACGACCAGCAATGTACTGGTCCGGAAGCTGCCGCTCATTCAATCGGATGTAGAGCCCCTAGCGAAGCTGAATCCAGGCGACCAAGCCATCGTATTGGACAAGGTGCCTGAATCCAGCTCCTATGCATGGATTCGCGGACCATATACCTCCGATGAACTGGTGAAGTCTCTAAAGGGGAAAACGACCTCCGACGTCCCTTCCTCGATATCCAATCTGGAGGTCAGCCAACGGGGCCCATCCGGACGCGTGACCCAAGTTACAGCCAACGGTCAGCCATTGAACGTCAAATATGCGGACACGTATCGCTCTGCTCTGAATGGCTTGCCCAGCACTTTGTTTGATATCGTGCAAACAGGACGTTATACTGTACAAGGTGCAGGAGGAACGACAGGTACCGGCACCGCGACGTCCACAACGACGATTCAGTCGGCATCGGGCAAGACGACAGCGAGCGGCAAGCTGGTGGTGATGAGCGGCGATCGAACCGCCCGCGTGGTGGACACGTCGAATCAATTCGTCTTCGTGGGACGCGGCAACGGCCATGGCTTGGGACTTTCCCAATGGGGAGCCAAAGGATTGGCCGACGCTGGGTATGATTACCGGCAAATCTTGCAACACTACTATCAAAACGTGTCTATCGTTAAGGAATGAGAATATACCGATGAATGTAGATCTATATGACTTCGAGCTTCCAGAGGAGCTCATCGCTCAGACCCCACTAGCTGATCGCACCGCTTCGCGCTTGCTGACGCTAAATAAACAGACCGGTGAAATCCGGCATCACAAGTTTTCCGATATATTGGATTACTTGCAGCCAGGCGATACGCTGGTGCTGAATGATACGCGGGTGATTCCTGCCCGGTTGTTTGGAACAAAAGAAGGGACCGGTGCCAAAGCCGAAGTGCTGCTGCTCAAAAATTTGGGCGAAGATCGCTGGGAAGCCTTGGTCAAACCCGGTAAGAAATTAAAGACCGGGGCGGTGATCGTGTTCGGGGACGAACTGAGAGCCACCGTTGAGTCTGAGGGAGACATGGGGGAACGCGTGCTTCGGTTCGCCTATGAAGGGATTTTTAACGAAATCCTAGATCGCTTGGGGCAAATGCCGTTACCTCCTTACATTAAGGAGAAGCTGGATGATCGCGAACGTTATCAGACGGTGTATTCCAAGCATGAGGGTTCGGCCGCCGCACCAACGGCGGGCTTGCATTTCACCGAAGAACTGCTGGAGCAGGTGCGGGCAAAAGGGGTGACGATCGCCTTCGTCACTTTGCACGTCGGGCTAGGCACGTTCCGGCCGATGTCGGTGGACCGGGTTGAGGATCATGTCATGCATGAAGAATATTATGTGCTGCCGCAGGAAACGGCTGACATCTTAAATGAAACGAAAGCGAGAGGCGGCAGGGTCATTGCCGTCGGAACCACCTCGGCCCGAACGCTGGAGACGGTAGCAAAGCAATGTGAGGGCGGACCGATCGTCAAGAGCAGCGGCTGGACAGGGATCTTTATTTATCCCGGATACCAGTTTGGACTGGTCGATGCGTTGCTTACGAACTTCCATCTTCCGAAATCGACGCTGGTGATGCTGGTCAGTGCGCTGGCAGGACGGGAGCGGATCCTTAAGGCTTATCAGGAAGCGATCGACTTGAAGTACCGTTTCTTCAGCTTTGGCGACGCCATGTTTATTTACTAAACGTATTTTTATTTGAGTAGAGGACGGTTGATCAGATTGGCAGCAGCAATTACGTATGAACATATCAAAACCTGCAAGCAGTCCGGAGCCCGGTTAGGGCGCGTGCATACTCCGCACGGCTCGTTCGAGACCCCGATCTTTATGCCGGTGGGTACGCAGGCAACGGTAAAAACGATGAGTCCGGAAGAACTGAAGGAGATGGATGCGAAGATCATCTTAAGTAACACGTACCATCTCTTCCTGCGTCCGGGACATGAGATTATTCGTGAGGCAGGCGGACTGCATAAATTTATGAATTGGGATCGTGCGATTTTGACAGACAGCGGCGGGTTTCAAGTGTTCTCGCTGAGTGAAATGCGCAAAATCACGGAGGAAGGCGTGCATTTCCGCTCCCACCTGAATGGTGACAAACTATTCCTGTCTCCGGAAGTTGCTATGGAAATTCAAAACGCACTCGGCTCGGACATTATGATGGCGTTTGATGAATGCCCGCCGTATCCGGCGGATTATGAATATGTGAAAAATTCGCTGGAGCGTACGACCCGCTGGGCGGAACGCTGCTTGAAGAGTCATGCTCGTCCACAGGATCAAGGGCTGTTTGCCATCGTTCAAGGCGGCATGTACGAGGACCTGCGCAAGCAAAGCGCTCGTGATTTGACTTCCCTAGATTTTCCGGGGTATGCTATTGGTGGACTGAGTGTAGGCGAGCCTAAGCCGCTCATGTACGAGGTGCTGGAATATACCGTTCCGCTGCTGCCGGCAGACAAGCCCCGTTATTTGATGGGCGTCGGGTCTCCGGATGCTTTAATTGAAGGAGCGATTCGCGGCATCGACATGTTCGATTGCGTGTTGCCGACACGGATTGCACGTAACGGAACGACGATGACCAGCCAAGGCCGTTTAGTCGTACGCAATGCTCAGTATGCCAACGATTTCGGACCGCTGGATCCCGAGTGTGACTGCTATACCTGCCGAAATTACTCCAGGGCGTATCTCCGCCACCTGATCAAAGCCGACGAGACGTTTGGGCTGCGATTAACTACATACCATAATCTGCATTTCCTCATCAATTTGATGGGTAAAGTGCGTCAGGCGATTATGGAAGATCGGTTGTTGAGTTTCCGGGATGAATTTTTTGAGCAGTACGGTCTGTTTGGCAATGACAAAGGATTTTAAGCAAAGTTTCAGTTTGATGTTGGAAAGGGGGAAATCACATGTTCTTTCAGTATGCCGCGCAACAAACATCTGGAGGTAATCCGCTAATCTCCATGATCATTCCGTTTGTTATTATGATCGCCGTTTTCTACTTTTTATTGATTCGTCCGCAGAAGAAGAAGCAACAGCAACGGAACTCGATGCTGAGCGCTTTGAAGAAAGGCGATAAGATCGTTACGATTGGCGGATTGCATGGAACGATTATGGAGCTGACTGACGATACGGTCGTGCTTCGCGTGAATGACGTCACCAAGCTGACGTTTGATCGCAGCGCGATCAGCCACACCATTAAAGAGTCGGAAGGTTAATCTCATAAGCAGACAAACACAATAAGAAAGAGCCTGTTGCAGGCTCTTTTTTTTATGGTCGCTAACCGCGGTCAGTTTTACTTGGAATGTACGTCGATAGACGTTTTAGTGATGGACTGATGCGGCTTAAGGTTGCCAAATCGCGTGGAATTCGCTAAACGGTTGCCCCAAACAAGGCCGAGGGTGGAAGCCAAAACAGCCAATACCAGCCCCCCAAGCATATCTGTGAACCAATGAATCCCCATATAAAAGATAGATAACACGATAATCAAGGAACAAAGGGAAGCAAACCAGCCCCAGCGCCGGTTTCCTGAACGAATCGCCAATATTGCCATCGAGACGGAGACCGAGGTGTGCAGGCTAGGAAAGCAGTTATCCAGACCGGACAAGGGGCGATACACCTGTTCGAAGTTGGGGAAAACCTCCAGCATATAAAAATCAGCTCCCGAGGGAGGATAAGACCATACTTCATTCACCGGGAACAGTAAATAAAACGGGATCGCTGCCAAATAATTGAGGATCACGGTGCAACAAGTGGCATACAGAAACGGCAGACGATCATCGGAAGCATAGATCCCGAGCGATGCAAGAATTAATGCCTGCAGGATGACCAAATAAAAGAAAGCCAAGATGGCAGTTACAGTCGTTGAATGAAACAGACTTTGAAACGTTGAAACGAAATGTCCCTCCATACGATATACCCACGGCGTGAAATCGTGATGAAAGGGAAGATGATCTTCTAGGATTAGTTCAAACTTATTGATCAGCAATACGCCTACCGTGAGCAGCAGAAGCCAAAGCAAATGTTTGGATTTAATCAATTGTTCAAAAAAAGAAGTAACGGCATGCCACGGCGAGCGAAGCGTGTTTACCCAGACGATGATGATGACGGAAATCCCGGTTAGCCATGAAATGCCGGACATGGAATGATACATCGTGCAAGAACGACCTCCTCATGATGATGTCGATAGACTTAAGTCCAACTTACCATGAATGGAGGCCGTTCGTAAAACTATAGTTACTTGCGGCCAAGATTTACGCCAATCATGCCGCCGATAGCACCGATGACAAACCCAGGCAGGATATATGCCCATTCCCGGAGCCCTAGTGATGTATCCAGAGCCAAGAAGCTGATCAACAGCAAGATGAGCACATACAATGCTCCGGTTAATGCGCCTTGATACCATCCTTTCTGTTTGGCACGTTTGCCGGAGACAATCCCCGCGAACAAGACGGCAACGGCATGCACCAGATACGTGTACATCGACAGTTCCAACTCTTCAACCATTTCACCTTGTAACAATAAAGAGAGAATCAATGCGCCGATCATCATCCATAAAAATCCATACCACAACCCGGCAACGGTGGGCTGGGACATACGCATCCCGAAAATTCGGCGGATCAAATGCATTGTGGTCAGCCTCCTGTTTTTCATGTCTTCGACAGACGTTTTACCACATTTTATGGTCAAGCTAACTCGGATAGACCAACTTGGCCTAATTGAGTGAGGAAGATTCATGTAAACCTCCCGGATTTTAACCGGATCTCTTTCGCATGGAACGGGAGGTCGGCGGTCAGAATACCAATACCATGTTTTGTGCGAACTTGTAACCTGAAGGAGGGATTGGCGTGGTCGAGCATGTGGCAAACCATGTTTTCCGAACCGTCCTGATGTATTTTTTGGTATTCGGAGTCATGCGGATCATGGGAAAAAGAGAAATCGGCGAGCTGTCAATCTTCGATTTGGTCATCTCGATTATGATCGCAGAGATCGCCGTTTTTGCCTTGGAAGATATAGAGCGACCGCTCTATGACGGAGTCATACCGATGTTGACCCTGCTATTGATTCAGATCGTTATCGCCATGCTGTCGCTTCGATTCCGGAAGTTAAGGCTGTGGTTTGACGGCGAACCTAGTGTCATCATTCAAAACGGGCAAATCAACCGAAAAGAAATGAAACGTCAGCGTTACAACTTAGATGACTTAATGATGCAGCTGCGTTCGCAGCAAATCGACAGCGTAGCCGATGTCGAGTTTGCCGTGCTGGAAACGAGCGGGCAGCTGAGTGTGATTCCTAAAGAAAAGTCTGAAGGAGGGGGAGGGCAACCTTCCAAGAAGAAGGATGCTGACCTCTCTGCCAAAATCAAGTATGAAGCTCTTCCGCTGCCGCTCATTATGGATGGCAAGGTGAACGACGAGAACTTGCGCAAAATCGGGAAGACCCGCTTTTGGTTGAAAAATCAGATCCAAATGAAGGGTTTAATGGATTTCAAGCAGGTGTTCTTTTGCAGTATCGATCATAATGGAAAGCTGTATATCAATGCGATGGACGAAAAACAATGACCTCCGTTACTTCCGGAACCATTTACCTAGGATAGGGAGCCGTTTCAGGTCATGGAGATCAAACAATCCCATGATGGCAGCAAGAGCTAGATACAGCAATCCGGATAGAGAGGCCGCCATCAAGAACTGCCAGCCCATTTGCGAGCTTAGGATGAGGTTTTTATATAAATAGTCTGCGGCGGCGGCCATAATGATCATTGCTGCTCCAACCTTGAGGATATCCAGGTAAGGCATTCGATACCGCAGTGATTTTGATACACCAACCGCATGCATAACCGTCACGATAATAAAGTTGATAATAATGGCGATGATGGCCCCGTAGATTCCTAGTGTTGGGTTCGAAGCGAGATAGAAGATTAAGGTGATTTTGATGATGGCCCCAACCAGCGTGTTGATCAGTGCGCGCCCCGGCTTATCCAGCGCTTGCAGCGTGGCCTGCAGCGGCGTTTGGATATACAGCAGGAGGGCGAAGGGGGCCATGATTTTGAGCATACCTCCGATCGTGGCATCGTTGTACACCAGGCGGCAGATCGGGTCTGCCAACACGAACATAATCGCGGCGAACGGAGCGCCGGTGACCAGCGCCAGCCGTAAGGATTGATGGAGCCGCAGGTGGATCGTCCTCATGTCACCGCGGGCTTGCGCTTCAGCCAGCGAAGGGACAAGCGAGACGGCGAGTGATGAAGTTAACGCTCCTGGCAACAGTAACAGCGGGATGATCATACCTTGCAATGCTCCATATTGGGAGGTTGCGACGCCAACGGCTACGCCGGCGATAGCCAGGCTGCGTGCTGTCGTAATCGACTCCAGCAAGTAGGAGAGCGAACCGACCAGGCGGCTGCCGGTCACCGGAATGGCGATGCGCAGAACTCGGCGCAAGGTGGCGCGGAACGGATAGGCGGAGAAATCAGAGGTGTCCTTGTTCGGGCTCACAGCACTGTCAGGGCTTCCTGCGAGATCACCGGGAGGTGAGCCTCCCTGCCGCTCCCGTCGCTTCAACCGATGATACTGCCAGAGGAGAACCCCCATGCCAACGACCTCGCCGGCAACAACGCCAAGCATGGCTCCTGCAGCCGCATAGGCGATGCCCAGCGGGAGCATGAGATAGGAGAACCAGAGGACGCCGATGATCCGGGCGACCGTTTCCATGATGGACGACACCGCCGAGGGAATCATATCCTGCTTCCCTTGGAAATATCCGCGGAAGACCGAAGAGACCGCGACGATGATGATCATCGGGCTCATCGCGATAAAGGTGTGGTAGACACGGGCGTCGGTCAGAATATAGCGGGTCACCCATGGCGCACCAAACAAGCAGAGGAACGTAAACAGAAAGCCGGCTGCCGTCGTAAATACCAAGCTTGTCCGCAAAATCGACACCGAACGTCCCGGTTGACCCGAGGATTCGGCTTCAGCCACCAGCTTGGCTACAGCAAGCGGTATGCCGCCGGTAATAATTGTTACGATCACGAGAAAAAAAGGATAACCGAGCTGATACAGCCCTACGCCTTCGGCCCCGATCACACGAGGCAACATGATGCGCGGAATGAAGCCCAGGAGGCGGTTTACGATCCCAGCCACAAGCAGGATCATCGTACCTTGGATAAAGGTTTGCTTATTCAATCGAAACTCCACTCCCCCGGCAGCACTCTGGTAACTTCTACATACGCGAAGTCGATAGAAATCTGCTGCCTTATAAACTCGTAAGCGAGGCGTACAACCTCTCACTTCATGGATATGACAGACCTGTCCCGGTTCATGACTTGTCTTTTTCGCAAGATTCGAAAACCGAACAACTCGAGCAAGCAGGATTCGAAGATTTAGGGTAGAATGTAATAAGACGGGTTTTCGAAGGAGGCTGGAAGTATGGCTGAAGAACAAATGACGGACCAACAATTAAATGAGGCAATCGAAAGCTTGTGCCGCAGCAAGGCCGAGGAGTTTCGGCTGATCGGGTACGAGCATGTGACCGGACCTGACATTTGGGAATGTATCAGCCATAAATACGAGAAGGGGGGAATCCCTCCCTTGTACCAACTGGTGAATGACATTCTTTCTCTGAAAGCAACCCAGTTTATGAACTATATGACGATGTCTGCCTTTCGGGGATCCCGTTTGGATTAAATGGGATCTTTTTTCGTGCCGATCGTTTATCGAATTGACAAATTTAGATAAATTGACTGGTTTTTCGGCCATCGCTATAATAGGAATATTGAGAATTTGAAAGGGGAAAGAAGTACGGGATGAAAAGAATTATCGCATTCATAACCGTCGTGGTTGTCTCGTTTGGCATCATGGCTTGGACAACCCCCGACCTATTAAAGAACGTACGTCTCGGCCTTGATCTGAAAGGCGGCTTTGAGATTCTATATGAAGCCAGTCCGCTGGAAGGCGGAGGTCAGGTCACGAAGGAATCCTTAATCCAAACGGCCAAGAGCCTGGAGGACCGGGCGAACAAGCTGGGGACCAGCGAGCCGGAAGTTACAACAGAAGGCACGAACCGGATCCGCTTGAAGGTGGCCGGCGTTACCGATGAAGAAACGGTGCGCAAGACAATGAAGGAGCCTGCTTCGCTGACGTTCCGCAGTAAGGACGGCACAGAGAAGAACGCAGACGAGTACAACAAGATCGAAATGATCGGAACCGATTTCGCGGAAAATGGTGCCAAGCTGGAGTTCACACAGATGAATGAACCCGTTGTCAGCATTAAAGTGAAGAACAAAGAAAAATTTGCTGAAGTCACCAAACGTTTGCTGGGACAACCCCTGGCAATTTACATGAACGATGAGCTGGTCTCCGATCCGATCGTTCAAGCCGTATTGACTGACGGCTCTGCACAAATCAGTGTGGGCGGCGATTTGGAGAAGGCGAAAGAACTGCGCGATAAGATTAATCTTGGCGCGCTTCCGTTGAAGCTGACGGAGAAATATTCGCAAAGCGTTGGTGCAACGCTTGGTAAGCAATCGCTGAATCAGACGATTGAAGCTGGTTTGATTGGCTCTGTTTTCATTTTGCTGTTTATGGTTGGGATGTACCGGGTGCCCGGGCTGATTGCCTCTTTTACCCTGATTGTGCATACCTGGCTGCTCATTTTGGTGTTCGTATGGGCAGACTTTACGTTAACTCTTCCAGGGATTGCGGCGATTATTCTCGGGATTGGTATGGCGGTGGATGCCAACATTATTACCAATGAACGGATTCATGAGGAAATACGGGCCGGCAAAAGTATCATGTCTGCGGTCAAAGCAGGGGACAAGCATTCCCTTCGTACTGTGCTTGATTCGCAGATTACGACGATTATCGTTGCGGCCGTTATGTATGCGTATGGTACGGGGGCCGTTAAAGGCTTTGCCTTGGTGCTCATCGTGGAAATCGTACTGAGTATCGCCACGAATATCTATCTCGCCCGTTTCCTGCTAAACCTGCTGCTCAAAGCCGGCAAGCTGTTGAAACCGAAGTACTTCGGTGTGAAGGAGCGTGACATTCGTGAGCTTTAAGAAGAACCTAGATTATATACATCTGAGTAAATACTTCTACACCCTTTCAATCGTTTTGACGATTGCCGGCATCATTTGCTTGGCGTTCTTCGGTTTGAACTATAGCGTAGATTTCAAAGCCGGGTCGAATGTGGACATCTCTCTGTCCAAGCCGTTGACGGCTGATCAAGTTCGCCCGATCCTGAAAAATATGGGGATCGAAGAGGATGAAGCAAGCATCAGTCCAGGACAAGACCGGATGAATATCCGGTTCACGCAAGTATTAAGCGAAGAGAATGACGCGAAGCTGAAAGCGGAAATTTCCAAATTAGACGACAGGGCTTCGTTTGAAGTAAATACGGTGGATCCGGAAATGGCCAAGGAACTGGCCCGCAATGCGATTTATGCCGTGTTGATCTCCTGTATCGGGATTATTATTTACGTTAGCATCCGATTTGAATGGCGGTTTGCTGTTGCGGCGATCATCGCGTTGCTGCACGATGCTTTTATGGTCATTGCCGTCTTCTCGATCTTCCGGCTTGAGGTTGACTTGACCTTTATCGTCGCTGTACTTACGATTATCGGTTACTCAATTAATGATACGATCGTTATCTTTGACCGGGTTCGCGAAAATCTGCGATTTGCCAAAACGAAAACTCGTCAGGACCTGATCAATCTGGTGAACCTGAGCGTATCGCAGACGATCATGCGTTCCTTGTACACAGCGTTAACGGTGTTCGTAGCGGCCTTCTTCCTCTTCCTTCTGGGCGGAGAGTCAATCCGGATGTTCTCGCTTGCGATGGTCATCGGCCTGTTGTTTGGGGCGTATTCGTCCATCTTTATCGCAAGCCCGCTCTGGTTCCTGCTCAAGAGTAAGCAAAAGCATAAACCGGCTAAAGCTTCCTGAACGGCCGAAATGTCTGATTGAAGCACCCATTCACTTGTGAATTAAGCTAAAGCCGCGTCTTCTGACGCGGCTTTCGTAACTTGTCCGTTTTTACGTGCATCAGGAGGGGGATTATGACACGAGAACAAGCTGTAGTTCCAGCACCGGCTACATGGCCCGGGATCGCTGGGGATCTTGTCCTGGCCGTGTTTTTGGGGACGGTTGGGCTGCTGTATAGCAGCCTTGCCTTGCTGGCCGGGGCATTATATGCCGCCTACGATGTTGCAGTTGGCGTGGCCGCAAGATTGTCTGTTCCGGGCAAAAGGCGTATACGGCTGGCCGGTTCTTCCACAAACCTTGCGACGCCTGAGCCGTTGCCGGCGATTTTCTTCTCCGTTTTTTTGCTGATGGGCACCGTGCAACTGTGGATTGCGGCCATCACTGACATGGTTGAAGGCGACGCTACTCCACCGGAGACTTTTGTTTTGGCAGCTGTACTCCTATCGATGGCTTTGCACGAAACGTTGTTTCAAGTTAAGCTTCGTCTGACTCGCAGGAGGTCTAATCAAGAGTTGCAGCAGATCGTTGAGAAACACCGTCATGCCTTGTTCTCATCTGTAGTTGTTCTCGCGGGTGTGTTTGGAGCGCTGGCAGGGCAAGCCTGGGAGGTGCCTGTCCTAGCGTATCTTGATCCAGTTGCTGCAATTCTGGTCGCTTTGCATGTTATGCTTCAAGTCTATCGGCTAGTAAGACGCTCCATCTATGGACCAGTTCGTACGGAGGTACGCGAAGAGGATGCGTCGACCTTCATCGAGACGGTTCAGCGGGTGCACGGCGTAATTACAGTAGACGATTTGAAAGCGCAGGAGAATGGACATTATGTGACCGTGACCGCCAAGATTAGCGTAAATCCTAAGCTTACGGTGATGGAAGCCAACGATATCGCCAACCGGGCCAAAATGCTGCTGCTTAACCGTTTCTCCCATGTCACTGACGTTCGAATCCAAGTCGGTCCTTACGAGGCGGGGTATCCTTATAAGAGCAATACCGATGCTGATAGTGATTTGCCGAACTTGCTGCAGTAAGCTGGCCCTGACCGACAGGAAGAAAGAAGGTGACGTTATTGCTTCATGCCAAATATCGCTGGACACAGCTTCCCTATGACGAAGAGGCGGCCAGTCGACTGGCCGGCCAGTTGAATATTTCCCCTTTGCTGGCGTCATTGCTGGTAAAGCGGGAGATGGAAAGCCCTGAGAAGGCAGAGCTCTTCTTAAGAGGAACCCTTGCGGATCAACACGATCCGATGCTGCTCAGCGGCATGAAAGATGCCGTTCCGCGTATTCGCCTAGCGGTGGAGAACGGGGAGCGGATTTTGATTTATGGGGATTATGATGCCGATGGGGTGTCGTCAACGACGCTAATGATCTACCTGATGAGGCATCTCGGTGCGACATATGACTTCTACATCCCGCATCGAACGAAAGAGGGATATGGACTACATATTCCAGTGCTGGAGCATTATCAGAAGAAGGGCTTCACGCTGATCGTAACGGTGGATACGGGGATCAGCGCCGTTGAACAGGTGGCCTATGCTAATTCGGTTGGGATGGACGTCATCGTCACTGACCATCATGAACCGCCGGCTGTTTTACCAGAAGCGTATGCTCTAATTAACCCCAAGCTGCCATACTGCACGTATCCGTTTAAAGGATTGGCCGGGGTTGGGGTGGCGTACAAGCTGGCCCAAGCACTCTTGGGGAAGGACACCCCTGTTGCATGGACCGAGCTGGCTGCGTTGGGGACGATTGCCGACCTGATGCCTCTGACCGGAGAGAACCGGATGATCGTCAAGTCTGGTCTGGCCTCGATGGAGCGCTCGGCATTTCCAGGCATGACGGCATTGCTTGGAACTTCCGGCTGGTCCAGCGGGGAGGTGACTTCAACGGCGGTGGCCTTCGGACTGGCACCGCGGATTAATGCCAGCGGCCGTATGAGCCACGCCAACCGTGCCGTTGCCTTGTTGACAGCGGAGGACATGGAAGAAGCCGAGGCGATCGCCGAGGAGCTGGATGTGCTAAACAAGGAGCGCCAAATGCTGGTGGAGGATATGGTGCAGGAGGCGCTGCAGCAGTTGGAAAGCCAGGAGCAGTCAGAAGGGCTGCCTGATGTCATCGTGGTGGCTGGCGAAGGCTGGAATGCCGGCGTTGTAGGGATCGTCGCCTCTAAATTGCTAGAACGGTATTATCGCCCGACGATCGTGCTTGGAATAAATCCGGAGACCGGCGAATGTAAAGGCTCTGCCCGCTCGATTCCCGGCTTTGATATTTATGAAGCATTAACCGATTGCGCCGACCTGCTGGACCACTTTGGCGGACACCCATCCGCTGCAGGGATGTCTCTCAGCCGAGAGCGGTTGGAGGAATTTGGCCGGAGGCTGAATGCATTTGCCGCTGGGCGGCTCACGCCGGAGCATTTCGTACCGGTGTTGGAGACCGATTTGAGTTGCTCCTTAAAAGACATTACACTGCAAGCAATCGAGCAACTTCAGCAATTGGCTCCATTTGGCATGGCCAACAGCTGTCCCAGGCTGCTGCTTCGCGGCCTGAAGCTGCTGGAATGCCGTCAGATGGGCAAAGAAGGCAAGCACTTGAAGCTGATACTTGGCCAAAACGGCAAAACCGTAGAAGCGGTCGCTTTTGGCAAAGGTGAATTGGCCCAGCTGCTGTCAGAGGAAGCGCGCATCGATATCGTTGCGGAAGCCAGTGTCAACGAGTGGAATGGTTCGCGTAAGCCGCAGCTGATGATCCAGGATTTGGCGGTGTCTCATCTGCAGGTGTTTGATTACCGCGGCTCCCGGAATCCTTCACAGCTGCTCGAAGAGCTTCGACGGAAGCTGGATAAGCTGCCCGCCTGCGGTTCAGGAGCGTCGGCAGTTGTCGTAAATGAAGGCTCCGCATTTTTCCATACCCTTGATTTGAAGGAGACCCCGATTTGGGTATATGATAAGAACGTTGGCGTGCGTGCTGGGAACGAGCTCGCGCAAACCGCCGGGCTTCACGCTGCGTCGACCTTGTTTGTCCTGGAGCTTCCGGATGCACCGGAGAGCTGGACCGGGATGGTATCCGCTTTTACCGGTTTGGAGCGCATCTATATGCTGCATTCGCCGCGTGCACCTCAAGAGCGGATCGAGCCGCCTTCACGTGATCATTTCAAGCTCGTGTATAGCTTGATCTATCGTGGGGCCAGCCAAGGGCTTCCAGAGGAAGAACTGGTAGCGGCGTTAGTGAAGCGTACCGGTTGGTCAAGGCGGATGGTTGAGATGGCGCTTGGGGTATTCGAGGAGCTAGGATTTATTATTCGGGCATCCGGGATGATTCGGATCCATCCGTCTCCTTCCAAGCAGGCCTTGGAAACGTCAAGCCGTTACCGGGAGCTGGGACTGCTGGCTGAAATCGAACAGATGCTGCAGTACGGCCGGGTGCCGGAAATTACTGAATGGATGCTAACCCATATTCAGGGAGCCTCATAAATGTTTTGATTTGAAACTTAAGAATGATTCGCACGCATTTGAACTAGGAGGAGATTGGTTTGGATTTTAAAGAGTACATCCGGGTGATTCCTGACTTCCCGCAACCGGGCATTAGCTTCAAGGATATTACGACGCTGCTGAATGACGGGAACATGTACCGCAAGGCGATCGACGAACTGAAGCAGCGGGTATCTCATCTGAAGATCGATTTGATTGCCGGCCCTGAAGCCCGCGGTTTCGTTGTAGGTGCGCCGCTGGCTTACGCGCTTGGCGTTGGATTCGTACCGATCCGCAAGAGCGGGAAGCTGCCTTACGAAACGATTGAGGTGGAATACGACCTGGAATACGGCAAAGACCGGTTGGCGATGCACAGCGATGCGGTAAAACCGGGGCAAAACGTGCTGATTGCCGACGACTTGCTGGCGACAGGAGGAACGATCTCGACTTCGGTGGATCTGGTTCGCCAATTAGGAGGTAACGTCGTGGGTACTGCGTTCCTGATTGAGTTAAGTGAATTGGAAGGCCGCAAGAAGCTGCCGGGAATTGAAGTCTATTCCCTCGTACAATACGAATAAGGATAGATCTCATACAAAAAGGGGCTGCTGCCATGGATCACATGGCAGCAGCCCCTAGTTTGTATAGAAGAGTGAGCTTAATGGGCCGCTTCTTCGTTATCGTTGCTCAATTTCAGCACTTGAATGAGCTTGAAGAACAGACTAAGCAGAATACCAACGATCGTTGCCAAGGCCATCCCCTTCAGCACAACACTCCCCATGGTCAGTTGGGTACCGCTCAAACCGATGACCAGGACAACCGTGGTCAGCAGCATGTTGGTAGGCTTGGAGAAGTCCACCTTCTGCTCGACGAAGATCCGCAAGCCCGAAGCAGCGATAACGCCAAACAGCAGCAAGGATACACCGCCCATAACCGGATCTGGAATATTCGCGACAATTGCCGAGAACTTCCCGGAGAAGGAGAGCAGAATGGCAAAGATCGCCGCCCCTCCGATGACGTAGACGGAGAATACGCGGGTTAATGCCATGACACCGATGTTCTCCCCGTAGGTCGTGTTCGGCGTGGAACCTACAAAACCGGAAAGAATCGTGGAGATCCCGTTCCCCATCAGCGACCGGTGCAAGCCTGGGTCTTTGGACAAGTCCTTACCCACAATGTTGCTAGTTACCAGCAGGTGGCCGATATGCTCTACGATGACAACCAGCGCAACCGGCACGATCGAGATGATAACGGAGGTATCCCATCGCGGGGTCGTGACGGTCGGCAGGGTAAACCACTTCGCTTGTTCGATCGCTGCGGTGTTAACTACACCCATGCTTAAAGCAAGTACATAACCAACAACAATCCCGATCAGGATATGGATGATTTTTGGAAAACCGCGGAACAAGACGGCACCAAGCAGCGTGACAATTAATGTTACGAGCGACAGGGTGATGGCCGTCCCATTTGGCGTCCAGCCCTCCGATCCATCAGAGATCCATCCAGCCAAGCTGGCAGCGACCGGAATCAGCTCCAGGCCGATCAGGGCAACGATCGCCCCCATCGCGGCCGGCGGGAATACGACGTCGATCCACTTCGTGCCGGCGTATTTGATCAGCAGCGCGACCAGAACGAAGATCCCACCGGTGACGATAAACGCGCCGAGGGCCATCGCATAACCGTTTCCCGAATGATTTTGGATAACCGCTGAAACTGGGGCGATAAAGGCAAAGCTGGAGCCCAGATAAGCTGGGATTTTCCCTTTACAGATCAGGATGTACAACAGGGTACCGATGCCGTTCATCAGCAGAATCATGCCGGGGTCAACACCAAACAGATTTGGCACCAGCACCGTGCTTCCGAACATGGCAAATAAGTGCTGCAGGCTTAACAGCACGCCCGGTCCGAACGGGACTTTCTCATTCACTTGAATTTCACGTTGCAACGCGTTCACTCCTCTATAGATACGTTCATAAGATAACTATCCTTAATAGGATAATGACATTGGCGACAATTTTCAACAGAAAAATACTTGACATTTGTCTTTCTCCCCCAAATATTCCCTTCATCGACTGGTCGGTATCCCCTCCTAAGGCAGGTTCATCCTGCTGAGGTGCTGTCCATGCAGCGAAGACAATACCTGGAGTTGACGTGAGGGAACGCAAGAGGCATAATTATAGGAAATCAAAATGAGGCGAATTATGCTCTTGTATGCGTTTTTTCAGTATATTTTCATATAGAAAGGAATCAACAGGATCTCAATGGGCATAGAGCAATTACTCGAAAAGGCGTCTGCCTATATAAAGGAACCGGATCTGAAGCGGATTCGGGAAGCGTACGAGTTTGCGGATCAAGCCCATCACGGACAGGTTCGCAAATCCGGAGAACCTTATATTCTACATCCTTTGGCCGTAGCGGATATCGTTGTGAGCATGCAAATGGATGCGCTATCGGTCATTGCGGCCCTGCTTCATGATGTGGTGGAAGACACAACAGTGTCCTTAAAGGAGATACAGGAGCATTTCGGCAGTGATTGTGCATTGCTCGTTGACGGCTTAACCAAGCTGGAGCGGATCAAATTCCAATCCAAAGAAGAGCAGCAGAACGAGAACTACCGTAAAATGTTCATTGCGATGGCACAAGATATCCGCGTCATCGTCATCAAATTGGCGGACCGGCTGCATAACATGCGGACGTTGAAATATCAGTCGGAGGAGAGTCAGCGCCGGATTGCCTATGAAACGCTGGAAATCTTCTGTCCGATCGCCAATCGGCTTGGGATCTCCGCCATCAAATGGGAAATGGAGGATATTGCCCTGCGGTACTTGAACCCGCAGCAATATTACCGGATCGCGAATTTGATGCGCAAGAAACGGGCAGAGCGCGAGGAATATATCAAGAACGTCATCGCCCGCATCGCCGAGAAGCTGGACGAAATGGGCATCCAAGCAGATTTGTCGGGGCGACCCAAGCATATTTACAGCGTGTATAAGAAAATGACGATGAAGAACAAGCAGTTTAACGAAATTTACGATCTGCTGGCCATCCGTATCATCGTGGACAATATCAAGGATTGTTATGCGACCCTGGGCATTATCCATACGTTATGGAAGCCGATGCCAGGGCGGTTTAAGGACTATATCGCGATGCCGAAGGCGAATATGTACCAGTCGTTGCATACGACGGTCGTCGGGCCAAACGGGGAACCTACAGAGGTTCAAATCCGCACCTGGGAAATGCATCGCACGGCAGAATACGGGATCGCCGCGCACTGGGCTTACAAAGAAGGTGCAGGAACAGGTGGTCTCGAGAACAAAATTACGTTCTTTAACGAAATCCTCGAGCTTCAACATGAAGCCAAGGATGCTTCTGAATTCGTAGAATCGCTGAAAATGGACTTCTTCTCGGACCTGGTGTTTGTGTTCACACCGTCCGGGGAAGTCATAGAGCTGCCGGCCGGCTCCGTGCCGTTGGACTTCGCGTACCGTATCCATACGGAAGTGGGGAATCGGACGATTGGGGCCAAGGTGAACGGACGGATCGTCCCGCTGGATCATCGGTTGAAAACCGGGGACATCGTGGAGATTTTAACGTCCAAGCACTCGTATGGACCAAGTCAGGATTGGCTCAAAATCGCGCAATCCTCCCATGCTCGCAGCAAGATCAAGCAATGGTTCAAGAAGGAAAAACGCGAAGAGAACGTGGAAAAAGGACGCGAAGCGATCGAACGCGAGCTGAAGCGGGCCGGGCTTGAGCCGTCCTTGTGGATGAGCGACGACAAGCTGTTGGAGGCGGCGAAGAAGTATGCCTTCAACGACATCGACGATATGTTGTCGGCGATTGGGTTCGGCGGGATCACGGCTTCCCAGGTCGTGACGAAGCTGACCGAAAAGCTGCGCAAAGAGCAAGAGGAAGCGGCCGGGAATATCGAATTGACCACAGAGGTCAAAGAAGTAAAAGCGCCGGAAGAACGTCGCCATCGTCCAACGAATGGCGTCGTTGTAAAGGGGATCGACAATCTGCTGGTGCGGTTTGCAAGATGCTGTAACCCGGTGCCCGGCGACGAGATCGTGGGTTACATTACCCGCGGCCGCGGCGTATCCGTGCATCGCAGCGACTGTCCGAATATCCCGAGCGGTGGTGAAGGCGAAGAGGCAGCGCGCGTGATCGACGTGGAATGGGAAGATTCGATCGAGGCGAATTACAGTGTCGATATCGAAATTACCGGTCACGATCGTCGTAACTTCTTAAATGAAGTGCTGCAGGCCGTGTCGGAAAGCAAAACGAATATTTCGGCCGTCTCCGGGCGGTCAGATAAGAACAAGATGGCTTTGGTGCACATGACGATTCTGATTCGGAATACCGATCATCTGCAATCCGTTGTGGAGAAGATCAAACGGGTGAAGGATGTATATACGGTCCACCGGATTATGCAGTAGCGATAGGAAAGGATTCAAACCAAGATGAGAGTGGTTATGCAACGTTGCCGAGAGGCGCGCGTGGTCGTAGCGGGAGAGACGGTCGGGGCGATTGGCCCTGGGCTCATGCTGTTGGTTGGCGTGACGCATGAGGATACCGAGCAGGATGCCGCCTATTTGGCGGAGAAGATCTCCGGCTTACGGATATTTGAAGATGAAGCAGGCAAGATGAACCTGGCGGTTACGGAGATCGGCGGGGCGATTTTGTCGGTCTCCCAGTTTACGTTGTATGGGGATTGCCGCAAAGGCAAACGGCCTAACTTCATGGCAGCAGCCCGGCCGGAAACGGCGGAACCGTTGTATGAGCGGTTTAACGAGCTGCTTCGGGCGAAAGGGTTGACGGTCGAAACCGGCGTGTTTGGTGCCGATATGGACGTACAATTGACGAATTGGGGTCCGGTGACCTTAATTGTGGACAGCCCTAGTAGCGAGGGGTAACTGCAAGGATTTGAGAGCGGGGCAAGACGTAGTAATTTATGCGTCTTGCCCCTTTTTTGCGTTAACGGAACGGGACGATATGGACAAATTTCCTCCATTTTCACGCAAGATTTCGGGTTCTATAGGATAAGCGGACCGATTTTGGTACAACCTTGTGATAAAGAGCTTGACGACCAAAGGAGGTGCTCACATGCACCAATCCGCGAAATCGAGAGACTGGCAATCCTCTCCGCTCATGACGGCGGGACACCGCAGCGAAGCCCGGATGACGGCCCGGCTGGCCGAACCGGAGCGATTTGAACCGATGATGCAGGAGACCCGGCCCTCTGCCGAATGGCTCCCTCGACCCGGAAGTTGATGCTGAGAATGAAGGAGGAATCGGTTATGGCCAGACATATTCAGGCCTATTTTAATACAGAAGATCAAGTAGAAGGTGCACGTATCACCCTGCGGGCTTACAACACGAATGCGGTTGAAGCAGGAAATGTGTCGAATGAATGGGGCGAAGACGATGAGTTTCAAGTTACGTTATTGCCTCTAAATAACGGGGTGATCAGCGCCTCAGGTGCAAACAACCCGGGAGTTGTCCCTGTACCCGGTATGGTACGCGGCGTGCAGAGCGTGCTGCCCGTGGTAGCTTTGGGAGAAGACGGTACCGGCGATACGTTAGATGGTGAACGCAGCCAAGCGATGGGAGACGGAGAGCAACTGATCACATCGAAACCTCCCATCACAACGGGTGACGAGCCGCAGGGTTGGAAATATGTTCTTAGTGCAAAAGTGAAGGACAGCGATTATGAGACGGTCGTGCGGAAATTACGCGAGCATGGGGGCTATGTTGTAACGGAATAGCCGGGGATAAGGGTTCTTGTAATATAACTGTAATATTAGATACATGTTCCCTTAACATTGCTTGTTTATAATAACGGCATGACCCCCTTTTTAATATAATACCTTTTGGACCTGCACCCCGTTGGTGACAGGTTTTTTTCTTTGTGTAGACATTTTTCGCGTCTCGGGCTTGACTTTAGTGCGGTGGTTTCATACAATCTAAAAATAACAGTTGACGTCACGTCTATGGCGTGAATGAAAACGAATAGGTATTCGATGACGGGACAAAGTAGTTTAACCCCACACCCACAGAGAGGAATCCCCGACTTCGTTGCAGCAGACGGATCAATCGTATTCGTTAGGCGTGTGGTGAAGCAGGCTGGAAGGATTCTGATGATGATTAGACGAAAGACTTCCCCGAGAACCGGCGGCGAAATCAAAGGTGGCTAATGGCTTCCCTTCGAGAGTAGACGTGCGGCGTAGGCGGGCGATAACCGCTTGAAGCGAATTGAGATGCTGGGAGGCTGAATAAGAGCAGCTTTGAAGCGTCGACATTCGGAATGTGGGTGGCACCACGGGTGATTGTGTAACGATCTCTCGTCCCTGTTTGAATCAAACAGGAACGGGAGATTTTTTATATTGGCTTACGAGTCTGAGATGGAGGATGAACAATATGGCTTTTCAGAAACCGACGGGCACGCAGGATATTTTGCCAGGAACCGTCGAGAAATGGCAGTTTATTGAGGAGAAGGCCAGAGACTTGTGCCGGCGTTTTAATTACCGGGAAATTCGGACCCCGATCTTTGAACAAACCTCGCTGTTTGAACGGGGCGTTGGGGAGACGACGGATATCGTCGAGAAGGAAATGTATACGTTCCTGGATAAAGGGGATCGCAGCATGACGCTGCGTCCAGAAGGGACGGCTGGGGTTGTTCGTTCCTATGTGGAGAACAAGATGTACGGCGAACCGGACGTCAGCAAGCTGTATTACATCGGGCCGATGTTTCGCTATGAGCGCCCGCAAGCAGGACGTCAACGCCAGTTCCATCAGTTTGGGGTGGAGGCGTTTGGAGCAATCGATCCGGCGATCGATGCCGAGGTTGTGGCACTGGGATATCAGTTTTGCCGGGAGCTGGGTCTTCAAGGGGTGAAGGTGGAGATTAACTCCGTTGGCAATCCGTCCAGCCGCGCGGCTTACCGCGAGAAGCTGCTGGCGTTCCTGCTGCCGATGAAGGACAGCTTGTGCAAAGACTGCCAAGCTCGGATTGAACGTAATCCGCTGCGTGTGTTGGACTGTAAGACGGACCAGGACAAATTTGATGGGGCTCCGTCAATTCTGGATAGTTTGGATGAGGAATGCACTACGCATTTTGCGAAGGTTCAGGAGCTGCTGAGCGCGATGGAGATTGATTATGAAATCAATCCTCGCCTTGTTCGCGGCTTGGACTACTATACGCACACCGCTTTTGAGTATAAAGCCCAAGGCATCGGCGCCATCGACACGATTGGCGGCGGCGGCCGGTATAACGGGCTGGTGGCGGAAGTGGGCGGTCCTGACCAACCGGGCATCGGCTTCGGGATGGGGCTTGAACGGATTGCGCTGATTTTGGAAAAGCAAGAGATCGAGCTCGGCGCCGTCAAGCCGCTGGACGTGTATCTGATCGCCCTTGGCGAAGCAGCGGAGAAGGAGATTACGACTCAGCTGTTTAAGCTGCGGCAAGCAGGATTCTCTGCGGAACGCGATTATCTGGGCCGGAAGATGAAGGCGCAGATGAAGTCCGCCGACCGGATGCAGGCACGCTACACGGCCATTCTCGGTGACGATGAACTGCAGCGCGGGGAAATTGCGCTAAAGTCGATGGACAGCGGTGAGCAGCGCACGGTGAAGTTAAGCGAATTGGTAAATGAGTTGCAATAACCTAAACAAATAAAAAACATAACGCGAAGAAAAGGGGAGTTACGATGAAACGAACGCATCATTGCGGTACGCTGAGCACCGCGAACATCGGAGAAACCGTTACATTAAACGGCTGGGTACAGACCCGCCGTGACTTGGGGGGCGTGCTGTTCATCGATCTGCGCGACCGCAGCGGTATTGTGCAAATCGTGTTTAACCCGGCTTATTCCGGTGAAGCGCTGAAAATTGCCGACCGCGTGCGCAGCGAATACGTGCTGGCCGTTACCGGGAAAGTGGTAGCCCGTGATCCTGAAACGGTCAATCCGAATTTGCCAACCGGCGATATCGAAGTACAAATTACTGAAATCGATGTGTTGAACGCAGCGAAGACGCCGCCGTTCTTCATTGAAGACGGCATCGAAGTGGATGAATCGCTGCGCTTGAAATATCGTTATCTCGACCTACGCCGTCCGGAAATGCAGCAAACGTTGTGGTTGCGCTCTAAAGCGGCGAAGGTATTCCGCGATTTCCTTGACGGTGAAGGTTTTATCGAGGTAGAAACCCCGATCTTGACCAAGAGCTCGCCGGAAGGGGCACGCGATTATCTTGTGCCAAGCCGCGTGCATCCAGGTGAATTTTTCGCCCTGCCGCAATCGCCTCAGCTGTACAAGCAGCTGCTCATGGTCAGCGGTATCGAGCGTTACTATCAAATCGCCCGCTGCTTCCGCGATGAGGATTTGCGCGCTGACCGTCAACCGGAGTTTACCCAGGTCGACATCGAGACTTCGTTCCTCTCGCGCGACGAGCTGCTCGAGATGATGGAGAAGCTGATCGTACGCCTGTTCAAAGAAACGAAAGGCATTGACATTCCAACGCCATTCCAACGCATTAGCTATGCTGACGCGATGGATAAGTACGGTTCGGACAAACCGGACCTCCGTTTCGGTTTAGAACTGGTGAACGTCAGCGATCTTGTGGCCAATAGCGGCGTTAAAGTATTTTCTTCTGTCATTGAAAAGGGCGGGGAAGTCAAAGTACTGAACGCTAAAGGCTGCGGGACTTGGAGTCGTAAGGACATCGACGATCTTGGACCGTATGCAGCCCGTTACGGAGCCAAAGGT
Organism: Paenibacillus sp. 3LSP; assembly: GCF_032465655.1. NCBI lineage: Bacteria > Bacillati > Bacillota > Bacilli > Caryophanales > Paenibacillaceae > Paenibacillus > Paenibacillus sp. 3LSP. The sequence continues at coordinate 75,684 of NZ_JAWDJI010000179.1, forward strand.
CTGGCCTGGATTCAAGTGAAGGAAGGCGAGTTCCGCGGTCCGATTGTGAAGTTCTTTACGGAACAAGAGATCGAAGCGATCAAGGAACGCACCGGTGCCGAAGAAGGCGACCTGCTCCTGTTCTCCGCCGATAACAAAAAGGTTGTTGCCGACGTCCTCGGCGCATTGCGTCTGAAAATCGGCCGCGATCTTGGTCTGATTGACGACAGCGTGTATAAATTTGCATGGGTTGTAGACTTCCCGCTGCTTGGCTGGGATGAAGAGCAAAAACGCTACGTCGCTGAGCACCATCCATTCACCCGTCCGCGCGACGAGGATCTGCCGCTGTTTGACACCGATCCGGGCAAAATCCTCGCGCAAGCGTACGATCTCGTGCTGAACGGTTATGAAGTGGGCGGCGGTTCGATGCGGATTTACAAACGCGACGTGCAAGAGAAGATGTTCAAAGCGATCGGCTTGTCGCCGGAAGAAGCTCAAGATAAATTCGGCTATTTGATGGATGCGTTCGAATACGGTACGCCGCCACACGGCGGGATCGCCTTCGGCTTCGATCGTCTGGTCATGCTGCTGGCTGGCCGTTCCAACCTGCGTGAGGCCATTGCCTTCCCAAAAACAGCGAGCGCTACGGACTTACTGATGAACTCGCCTTCGGAAGTCGACGGATCGCAGCTGGATCAGCTGCACATCAAGCTGGCTCCCAAACTGGCAGAAGTAAAGAAATAATCGGTTAAGATGTCAACCTAACGGAGGTACACTGACCATGCTTCATCAATTTTCGCGAACAGAACTCGCCATCGGGGCAGAGGGTCTGGATATTCTCAAGAACAGCACGGTTGCCGTGCTTGGTGTCGGCGGCGTAGGCGCGATGGCTGTCGAAGGGCTGGCCAGAACCGGAATCGGCCGGATTATTATGATCGACAAGGATGTCGTCGATATCACCAACATTAACCGGCAAATTCATGCGCTGACGACGACGATCGGTCAGAAGAAGGCCGATCTCATGCGCGACCGGATCAAGCTGATTAACCCGGAGTGCGATGCGATCGCGCTGAATATGTTCTACACGGAAGAGACTTACGAAGAACTGTTCAAGTACGATATTGATTATGTACTGGATGCTTCGGATACCATTACGTACAAAATTCACCTGATCAAGCAATGCTTGCAGCGGGGCATCCCGATCTTGTCGAGCATGGGGGCTGCCAACAAAATGGACCCGACGAAATTCCAGGTCACGGATATTTCGAAAACCCATATGGACCCCATGGCTCGCGTCATTCGCACGAAGCTGCGGGAAGACGGGATCAAGAAGGGCGTTAAGGTCGTTTTCTCGACTGAACCGCCTGTCCGCCCGCGCAAGGACGTTACGGAGAAAATTGCGCCTGCTGGCGCTAAAATCCGTAAGGCCAAGCAGCCGCCGGCCAGCAACTCGTTTGTGCCGCCGGTGGTCGGCCTAATTATGGTCAGCGCAGCAGTGCGTGAACTGCTAGAGCGCGGCGGCGTTAGTGTGTAAATTCGGAGCTAAGACGCTGGATGAGACTTGATAAACAAGTCTGCCAGCGTCTTATTTTTTTGAGAAAATTCGCCTTTTCGCCAGAGGTAGTGGTATAATAAAACTCCTTTTGAGTCTGGAGTACACAATAACCTTAGGAGGTAACTGAAATGAATGATTTTCAAAGTGCCTATCAAGAAGAGAAGGCGCGGCTGGACCGCACCTTGGAAGAGATCGATCGGCAGCTGCAACGGTTGCGTTCGATTCCGGTGTACACCGGACATGATTTTACCGAACAGCTTCTCGAGGAGAATCGGGAAACCCAGAGGAAACAACTTGAGCAATCGGTTCGTGAGCCGTATTTTGGACGACTGGATTTTGAGGAGCGCAGAGGAAGAAGAAAGCCGCTATACATCGGCAAGGTCGGTGTAGGCGATCCGGATGGAAGAGACCCGATTGTTATCGATTGGCGTGCTCCGGTCGCTAGTTTGTTCTACTCATTTACCGGCGGGGATGATGCTTCGTATGAAGCGCCTGAGGGCTTGATTGAAGGCTTGGTGTACTTGAAGCGCAACATCGTGATCCGCAAAGGGATTCTCGACCGGGTCGTGGATACGTATAACCGCGACAGCGACGGTCCGGCCGTATCGGATGAGTTCCTGGTGTATCGGCTTGGCGAGAACAAGGACAACCGCCTGCGGGACATCGTTTCGACGATTCAGGCCGAACAGGACCGAATTATCCGGGCCGCGAAAAACACGGCGCTGATTATTCAAGGCGTAGCCGGCAGCGGGAAAACGACCGTGGCGCTGCATCGGCTGGCTTTTTTGCTGTATCAATATAAGGAACAGATTAAGGCGGAACGTTTAGTTATTTTTGCGCCTAACCATATGTTTATCGATTATATATCCGAAGTGCTGCCTGAGCTTGGTGTGGGGGATATCCAACAAAGCACGTTCAGCGATTGGGCAGCGAAAGTGCTGGGATTGGACGAGGTCCCAAGCGATGGCTCGGAGGCGTTATCCCGCTGGTTTGACGGCGGAGAGGCAGAGACGGAAACGTGGCAGGATACAGAGCTGCCAGGACGCTTCAAGGGGGCGATGGCGTTTAAAGAGATTATCGATATGTCGGCAAGCACTCTTGAGTCAGCCTGCGTGCCTGAGGGCGATTTCGAACCGTGGGAAGGTGCACGGCTGCCGCGTAAAAAGATCTTGGCCTGGTTCGAAGGCGAATATCGCCACTACCCAGTAGCCCGACGCAAGGAGCGGGTACTGGCGCGGATCCATCGCTGGATCGAGATGGAGCTGAAGAAGGCACCGTCGGCTGCGGTTCTAAAGGAACGAAAGAAAAAAGCCCAGCTGCGGGAAAAAAGCTATGCAAAAAAATGGCCGGAGCTGACGCCGCTTAACCTCTACCGGGAGATGTTTGGCATACGAAAAAGCGGCAGCACGGAAGGCATGGCCGATGTTTCAGACCGGATACCGCCGGGTATCTGGAAGGAGACGCAGGCGCGCTTAAAGAAAAACATCGTCAAGGAAGAGGACTTGGCCGCCCTATTGTATTTATATACTTTAATTCACGAAATTGACGGCAATCTGACCTTCGACCATGTGGTGATTGACGAGGCGCAGGATTTTACGCCGTTTCAGGTGTATGTGCTGGACCGTTTTGTGAAGGGGCATTCCTTTACGATTCTCGGAGATTTGTCCCAAGGGATCCACTACTACAAAGGTGTGCGCAGTTGGGAAGAGATGCAAGTGCTGTTCCGACCGGAGGAAACCGCTTATTTCGCGTTAACGCGCAGTTACCGGTCCACGATGGAAATTATCCAATTCGCCAACGATATCCTAGAACGCGGCGTAGGTACGGAATTGCTGGCGGTTCCGGTATTCCGCAGCGGGGAGCCGGTGCGGCTGGTCGAAGCGGAGGGCGAGCGGCGGCTGCCATTGATTCGCAAGGCATTGGACAAGGTGCTGGGCGGATCGTTCCGCACGGCGGCGGTGTTAACCCGGACGATGCAGGAAGCAGAGGAACTGCATGCTGCATTAAGCCAAGGTGGTCAGGAAGTCAACCTGATCACCGGGGAGCTGACGCAATACGCCGGGGGCATCTCGGTGTTGCCGGTGTACCTGTCGAAGGGTCTGGAGTTTGACGCTGTGATCGTGACGGACGTGGACAAGGCGCATTATAGTTCCAAAGACGCCAAACTGCTGTACGTCGGCTGTACCCGCGCCCTGCACGAACTGTGGCTGCTGCACGGCAAAGAACTGCCGGATTACGTCCCAGGCGATCGTTCAACAGACTATGCCGTCAGGACGAACTTAGAGGCATAAGGGGTACATGTCGAGATATAGTCAATGAGGATTGGGGAGGGGCACGCCCTCCCTTTTTTTGTCCCCTTTTGCATTATTATCCCTCTCGCTCAGATGAATGGTGGTTGGATGGGAGAGAGTAAGTGGATTTAGATTGGGTGCAAGTGGATTTAAATTAGGTGCGGGGGTGGGGGAGCCTCCATTTGGAGGTCTTTTTCGGCATTATCCCATTTGCTCAGGTGGCGGGTGGTGTGGGAGAGTGGTCAAGCGGGTTGGAGGTGGGGGATGGGATTAGTGTGTCATTGACTGTCTTTTGCATCATTATCCCCCTCGCTCAGGTGAACGGTGGTTGGATGGGAGAAGGTTTGTGGATTGGATGAGGTATAGAGGAGGGGCAAGTAGGCAATGTGCTCAACAGGGGGCTTTACTCGGAAATCATCCCTGGTGGCGAAGCGCATAAGTTACGTGGTCAGAAATGTGTTCGATTTTTCATATATAATTTGCCGAAAAAAGCAAAAAACCGAAATGTACTCGGTTTTTCGCATAGATTTTGGGCAAAACCCTTCAACAGGCGCGAATGTATATGAAATTTCATATACATTTAGCTGAAATCGATCAAAGTCGCCCAAATGTACTCGATTTTTCATATAGAATCTCAGCGCGTGGTCACTTCATTGTGAATTTCGACTCTGTTTCGACTATTGACTATTGATGGTGGAAACGAGAACTTACTTTGATTACGCGTCGTCCTGCATGAACTCGTCCAGCCAGCGATCGGCTTTGCTTTGGTTGCACAGATTGCAGGCGCAGACGCAGTTTACTGGTGTTGTGTGACCGCCCTTGGCTCTGGGCAGCAGATGGTCGATTGTATCGCCGTACTCTCCACAGAAGAAGCAGGTGTAATGATCCCGCGTCAAAATATAATGGCGAAACGCCTTGTTCGTGTACAAACGGCGGATGGTGAACGGGTTCACGACGACGGCCATGTGCTCGCGTACGAGCGTGACCGCCAGGTCATAGTCGATCTCCTGCTGCCAGCGCCGACCTTTATCGGTACGCCCGCGCAGGCGGATCATGCCGTTGCGGTTCGGTCTGAGGGTCCGGATGTCGGGACCCTCGGCTTTTGGCGGCGGGGCGGGCAGCGCCCGCTTGATCCGCCGCTTGCAT
>NZ_JAWDJI010000180.1:0-19695 GCF_032465655.1 Paenibacillus sp. 3LSP
GCTGGCAGCAGCAGCGCCAGCGCGAGGAGCGCCGCCGCCACAGGGGCGGCGCCGGTGCCGCCGAACCATCTCCGCCCGAGGCGGGAGAGGGTTCGGCGCGGCCGCGTGCGGACGCTGACGCGCACGCGGGTCTCCGGCGGCACCACTTGCAGCAGCGGTACCGCCGGCGGTGCCCCGGGCCCTGCCGTAAGCTTCACCCTGGCCGTGCCTTCATGGACCGCACTAGCAATCCCCGCACGCCCGTGTTGCTCGACTCCTCCTTTTCCACGTTCTTCACTTAACTCCGTCGCTTGTTCCAATTTCGGTTGAACCTTCATCATAGATACGGGCGCCGGCTTCTTCGTCGCATTCGCCCCGTCATCCCTTAAAGGCTGGCTCACGGCCTGATGACTTATGGGAAGATGGCTGCTTTCTTTTTGGCTTTGCTTGACCTCTCGACGAGGTGCCACATTGACTTTGACTGCTTGAGATCGTTCCTGCATCGATGGATTCCCCCCGCCCTCATCATGCTGCCTTACTAGCGAGCTAGTAACCTAGCTTTCTGCCCTTATATCGTTTGCCCGCTATACTTATAGATATGAGTTTTGAGGGATTGCTAGAACATCAAAAAGACCCGATTTCTCGGGTCCCTTGCAAAAGCTCCTAGATTTTATAGAAACGATCAACCTTGGTCTTCCATCTTGTTCAGAAACGGAGCCGTCTTCTTATAGGTTTCGCCCCATTCCTTCATTTGGATAATGATCGGAATTAAAGTTTTGCCAAATTCCGTTAAGGAGTACTCCACCTTCGGAGGGACCTGGTGGTACACCTCGCGATGAACGACGCCATCCTCCTCCAGTTCGCGAAGCTGCAGCGTCAACATCCGTTGGGTAATCCCGGGGCAAATTCGGCGAAATTCGTTGAATCGAATCGGCCCGTTCATCAAATGATATAACAAGACCCCTTTCCATTTGCCGCCAATCACATCCAGCGTGAACTCTACCGGGCAAGCTTCATCGTTGGGACAAAAGCCATAGCCGCTCTTGCGATTGCGCATTGCTGCATCCCTCCACAATAGTATACAAATGTGTACTACATAACATTAATGTGCGTACTTCCCATTTTAGTGCATTACATTTACATTAACAATAGAAAAGGAGGAGGTATACTATGGCGAATCAAACCATGAAAGCCGTTGGATTCTATAACTATTTGCCCATCGATCACCCGGAGAGCTTGTTGGATCTCGAGATCGACAGACCTGTTCCAACCGGTAGAGATTTGCTGGTCAAGGTTCACGCGATCTCCGTCAATCCCGTCGACACGAAAGTGCGAAAACCCAAAAGTAAAGTGGAGTCTTCCCCCCGAGTAATCGGTTGGGACGTTGCAGGCATCGTTGAAGAAGTGGGGCCGGACGTGACCTTGTTTAAGCCGGGGGACGCCGTGTATTATGCCGGCAGCATCACCCGTCCTGGAGGAAACAGCGAATTCCACCTGGTTGACGAACGGATCGTTGGCCGCAAACCTGCTTCCCTGGATTTCGCCGAGGCAGCTGCTCTCCCATTGACCGCAATTACCGCATGGGAAGCATTGTATGATCGCTTAGGCATCTCCAAAGACGCCAACCAGAATGCCGGAAAAACCATTCTAATCATAGGCGCTGCTGGAGGTGTAGGCTCTATCGCTACACAACTGGCCAAGCATGCCGGTCTTACGGTCATCGGCACAGCTTCCCGTCCTGAATCGGTCAAATGGGTAAAAGAGCTCGGGGCAGATGCGGTCATCACTCACTTTGAACCTTTTGTCCCTCAACTCCAAGCAATGGGAGTTCAACATGTCGACTATATCTTTTGCCTGAATACGACCGAAAAACACTGGAAGAACATGGTCGACGCCATTGCTCCTCAAGGCAAAATCTGCTCAATCGTTGAGACGGATGAGCCCGTCAACATCTCCCTGTTGCAGCAGAAAAGCGTCACCTTCGTCTATGAGCTCATGTTCACTCGCCCGATGTTCCAAACGGAGGATATGATTGAGCAGCATCATCTGCTGAACGCTTTGGCTGATTTGATCGATCAAGGTGTGATTCGTTCGACCGTGGCAGAGAAGCTCTCTCCCATCAACGCCGCCAATCTCCGCAAAGCCCATGCGCTCCTCGAGTCCGGAAGAACCATCGGCAAAGTAGTGCTGGAACACTTCAGTTAAAGAAAAAAACCATGCCTTCGGCATGGTTTTTTCATACATCTATGAACTTCAGCTTAAGCCCAAGAGGGCTGAATTTTCAAAACGGGGATTTCCTCTTTGGCGCTAGCTGATACTTTCTCGGTTTCCGGAGCGGTCTCTTCGACCGAAATCCGCCAAATGTCCGCGCCCAAGCCGGACAGCTTCTCGGCCAAATCCACGTATCCCCGGTCGATATGATGCGTCCCGCTGACTTCCGTTGTCCCGTCCGCTACCAATCCAGCTAAGATCAGTGCCGCTCCGGCACGAAGGTCGGTGGCGCATACCTTGGCTCCGCTGAGCTTGTTGCTCCCGGAAATAATTGCACTGCGTCCTTCCACCTTAATGTCGGCATTCATTAAACGGAACTGATCGACATGCATAAAGCGGTTTTCGAATACCGTTTCGGTAATGACACTCGCTCCTTCGGTTACGAGCAGCAGGGCCATCATTTGCGCCTGCATATCTGTTGGGAAGCCCGGATACGGTAATGTTTTTACATCCACTGCTTTTAGCGGTTTGTCTGCGATCACACGTACGCCGTTCTCCTGTACTTCTACGGTGACGCCCATTTCCTCCAGCTTGGAAATCACCGGTCCCAAGTGATCCGCGATCGCCCCTTCGACAAAGACGTTCCCGCCAGTAATTGCCGCAGCGACCATAAACGTTCCTGCCTCGATCCGGTCCGGGATCACCGTATGCTCGCAACCACGCAACCGTTCGACGCCTTCAATCCGAATCATACCCGTTCCCGCTCCGCGGACAACGGCTCCCATACTGTTCAAATAATTGGCCAGATCAACGATTTCCGGCTCTTTCGCTGCATTTTCAATAATGGTTGTGCCTTCCGCCAAGGTTGCCGCCATCATAATGTTCTCCGTTGCGCCTACACTGGCAACGTCCAAATAAATCTTAGCCCCGCGGAGGCGGCCGTTCGACTTGGCTTCGATAAACCCGTGGCCGATGGTGATTTCTGCACCCATCGCTTCGAAGCCTTTCAGATGCTGGTCAATCGGTCTGGTTCCGATCGCACAGCCACCCGGGAGGGAAATCCGGGTGAATCCCATTCTTGTTAACAATGGACCCATGACAAGAAAAGACGCCCGCATCTTTCGCACCCATTCATAAGGCGCCTCGCAAGAAGTGATTTGCCGCGCATCGACGGTAATGACCTCTCGGTCATACTTAACAGCTGCTCCTAGCGACTCCAACACTTTATTAATGGTCATTACATCGTCAAGAGGGGGTGCATCGCGAATGACGCTGACTCCTTCTTCACCCAGTAAAGACGCTGCAATGATCGGTAGCACTGAATTTTTAGCACCGCTGACTTTTACGTTCCCGGCCAAAACATTGCCACCGCGGACGATAAATTTGCTCATCATGGTTCCCTCCGCGCGTTCATTTTCACTTTTTTTCCCGATTTGGAAAAAGATTTACCTGGTTCAATCCCTAAATTTCATCATATCACCGGTCATTTAAGGCACACAAGGCTCCAATCTTGTCGAAAAAGCGTGTTTTGGCACAGAAATCGCTTCTTGCCCAGATTATGGACATGCTCTCGAGTTGTAGTCCTTATTCACCATTGTTGACACAATGAAATGATGTTATTCGACAATTTCCTTCCTGATCTGTCTGTAGACGAACTCCACAAACACTCAGTTAACACTCATACGTGCTCAAAGTTAAGCTCAAAACATATACTTCAGCATTTGGGTATATTGCCAATAATCCATAATAAAAGCAGCTACGAAACGGCCTAGTACAATGGCGAGCAGCAGATGCAGCAGCTTGCCTTGCGGGCTCTTGGGGTGACGAATGAATAGATCCAGCTTCAAGTTCTGCAGGGCCAGCCACGACAGCACCACGCAGGCCAAGGAGACGAGGATCGCTGTCAAGCCGTTTACCCCCACTGAAGACGCTACCTGATCGACGGGATTCATAATAAATCCTCCATCACGTTTATATTTATGCAGCAAGTACCTAAACGGTTAATTCTTCTCCACTAGACGCTGTCACATTGATCCAAGATGCGTTAGGTTCGTATTTATATATCGGTGTCGATCCTGTAAAAATATAGACCTTATATATCATACTTGGCATCGCCGCAATAATCCAGCTTTTCTTTGTCATGCAAAGGCTTCCAACGGCATCTATTACCAAAATATCATTCTGACGTCATTCTGTAAGAAAAAACAGGCACCCCTAAGAGGTGCCCGTTATTTTGCAGTCTATTGCTGTTTGCGGTTGGTGACCACGTTAATCCGGGTGACCGCCCGCTGCAACGCGAGCTCTGCACGGCGATGATCGATACGATCCTGGTTGCTGCGATTCGCCAAACGGCGTTCCGCACGCTCACGTGCCGCGATGGCCCGCTCCAGATCGATCTCCTCCGGCAGCTCTGCGCTCTCGGCAAGTACGATCACCTTATCGCCCTGTACTTCGATAAATCCACCGTGTACGGCGATGTACGTCTCTTCCTTGCCGATTTTCGCAACCACCGGGGCAACTTGCAGCGGAGTCACGAGCGGGATATGGCCCTTCAAAACGCCAAATTCCCCTTCAACGCCGCGGACCGTCAAGCTGTCAACCTCTTTCGAGAACACCACATGCTCCGGCGTAACGATTTCCAATAAAAAGGTGCTCAAGTGTTATCCCTCCTGTTCGTGGGACAGTTCATTTCTGAAGCATCCGGATTCGGCTTCGAATTACAGCGTTTTGGCCTTTTCGACAGCTTCTTCAATCGTTCCTACGAACAGGAACGCTGCTTCCGGAAGATCGTCATGCTTGCCTTCCAAGATTTCTTTGAAGCTGCGGACCGTCTCGGCGATCGGCACATATTTCCCTTTAATTCCCGTAAACTGCTCAGCCACGTGGAATGGCTGCGACAGGAAGCGTTCGATTTTCCGGGCACGGGCAACGAGCGTTTTATCGTCGTCGGACAATTCATCCATACCGAGGATCGCGATAATATCCTGCAGTTCTTTATAACGAGCCAAGATTTGTTTTACGCCTTGGGCTACGGCATAGTGCTCTTCGCCTACGATTTCCGGCGTCAAAATCCGCGAGCTGGAAGCCAGCGGGTCTACGGCCGGGAAAATCCCTTTCTCGGAAATTTTCCGTTCCAGGTTCGTCGTTGCGTCCAAGTGAGCAAACGTTGTAGCTGGAGCCGGGTCGGTATAGTCGTCCGCAGGAACGTAAATCGCTTGAATCGAAGTAACGGAACCTTTCTTCGTCGAAGTGATCCGTTCTTGCAATTGACCCATTTCCGTTGCCAGCGTCGGCTGGTAACCTACTGCGGAAGGCATCCGTCCGAGCAACGCGGAAACCTCAGAACCCGCTTGCGTAAACCGGAAGATGTTGTCGATGAAGAGCAATACATCGCGGCCTTCTTGGTCGCGGAAGTATTCTGCCATCGTCAGACCCGTCAAGGCTACGCGAAGACGTGCACCTGGCGGTTCGTTCATTTGACCGAAGACCATCGCCGTTTTCTCGATAACGCCGGATTCCGTCATTTCCATGTAAAGGTCGTTCCCTTCACGGGTACGTTCCCCTACACCGGCAAATACGGAGATCCCGCCATGTTCGTGAGCGATGTTGTGGATCAATTCCTGAATCGTAACGGTTTTACCTACGCCGGCACCACCGAACAAGCCGATTTTACCGCCTTTGGCATAAGGCGCCAGCAGGTCGATAACCTTGATCCCGGTTTCCAGCATTTCCGCTTGCGTCGACAGATCTTCAAACTTCGGCGGTTCGCGGTGAATTGGGTATCTCAATTCGCTGTTGGTTTCACCCTTGTTATCAATCGGCTCACCCAGCACGTTAAATACGCGGCTCAATGTCGCCGAACCGACCGGAACCGAAATCGGTGCTCCTAAGTCGATTGCTTCCGTACCGCGCACAAGGCCGTCTGTCGAGGCCATTGCGATACAACGAACGAGGTTATCGCCCAGATGATTGGAAGCTTCCAGAACCAAAGCAGACTGGCCGTCTTGCTTCTCAATTTTAATTGCGTTATAGATTTCCGGGAGTTGACCGCGCTCAAATTCGATGTCAACAACCGGACCCATTACGCTGACAACGCGTCCTTTGTTCATCTTCGTTTCCCTCCTAAAATTGCTGCCCGGAACGATCAGCCTTGTGCGTTAGCTCCGGCCACGATCTCCGTAATTTCTTGCGTAATCGCCGCTTGACGAGCGCGGTTGTACGTCAGGGTAAGTTCATTAATCATCTTCGTCGCGTTTTTGGTCGCGCTGCCCATTGCAGTCATTTTCGCACCAAGCTCACTGGCTTTACCGTCAAGAAGCGCACCAAAGATCAACGTTTCGGCATATTTCGGAAGAAGCACTTCTAATACGCCTTCCGGCGAAGGTTCATACTCATAGCTGCTGACCGGCGCTTCGCTCTCCACCGAATCAAAGGGGAGAAGGCGCTCCACGGTTGGCAGTTGGGTAATCGCATTGATGAACCGGTTATAGCAAACGTAAATTTCGTCGAATTGTTCAGTTTCGAAGCCTTGCACCGCTGCATAGGTCAACGACTTAATATCCGCAAATCTCGGAGAGTCCGAAAGCTCAGTCACTTCATGAACAACCGGATAATTGCGGCGTTTGAAATAATCTCTGCCTTTACGGCCGATAACAAACAGTTCGTATTCCGAAGCCGAGGCGTGGCGAGAACGGATCAGATCCGTCACTTTCCGCAAAATATTCGCGTTATATCCGCCAACCAAACCGCCGTCGGACGTAATCACGATATACGCGGTCCGCTTGACCGGACGCGACACGAGCATCGGGTGACTAACGCCTTGAGAGGCAGCCGCGATGCTGGATACTACCTCTTTCAGCTTCTCTGAGTATGGCCGAGCCGCTTGCGCTCTCTCCTGCGCTTTACGCAGTTTCGCCGAGGCTACCATTTCCATCGCTTTGGTGATTTGCCGGGTGTTCTGAACGCTTTTAATCTGACGCTTGATTTCGCGCATCCCTTTTGCCATGATTTCACCACCTTAAAGTTTTGGCGAAGCCAAAACTAACTTCGTAAGCATGAGCCTAACTTTGGCAGAGCCAAAGTTACTTCGTAAGCATGTGCTTAGTTTTGGCGAAGCCAAAACTAACTTCGTAAGCATGAGCCTAACTTTGGCCTGACCAAAGTATTTTTTACACATAGGCGTAAACCGGCATTGCGCTTAGCCAAGGCCGGTTTGCCGCAAGAACATTCTTATGCCGTAGTCGCGAAACCGCGTTTGAATTGCTCGATTACTTCTTTCAGCTTCGTTTCGTTCTCTGGCGTCAGATCCTTGGTGTCGCGGATCGACTGCAGAACATCGTCATGCTGATTTTGGACAAAAGACAGGAATTCCGCTTCGAAGCGGCGCACGTCAGCCAGCGGGATATCATCCAGATACCCTTTGACTGCGGTATACAAGCTGATGACTTGTAGTTCAACCGCCAACGGTTGGTTAACGCCTTGCTTCAGGATTTCCATCATACGCGAACCACGGGTCAACCGAGCTTGCGTCGATTTGTCCAGATCAGAACCGAACTGGGAGAACGCTTGAAGCTCGCGGTATTGGGCCAGGTCCAGACGCAACGTACCGGCAACCTTCTTCATTGCCTTGATTTGCGCGGAACCGCCAACCCGGGATACGGAGATACCCACGTTAACCGCTGGACGTTGACCGGAGTAGAACAGGTCGGACTCCAGGAAGATCTGACCGTCGGTAATGGAAATAACGTTTGTTGGAATGTACGCCGATACGTCGGAAGCTTGCGTTTCGATAAACGGAAGCGCCGTGATCGAACCGCCGCCAAGCTCGTCGCTCAGTTTGGCTGCACGTTCCAGCAGACGGGAGTGCAAGTAGAAGACGTCACCCGGATACGCCTCACGGCCCGGAGGACGACGGAGCAGCAAGGAAAGTTCGCGGTAAGCAGCTGCTTGTTTCGACAAATCGTCATAAATAATCAGGACATGCTCGCCTTTGTACATGAAGTACTCAGCCATAGCTACCCCAGCATAAGGAGCAATGTACAGAAGCGGTGCCGGTTCCGAAGCGGAGGCCGATACCACAATCGTGTAATCCAGTGCACCGTGGCGACGAAGCGTTTCAACAACGCTAACAACGGTCGACTGCTTCTGACCGATCGCTACGTAAATACATTTCACGCCATTGCCTTTTTGGTTGATGATCGTATCGATGGCAATCGCCGTTTTACCGGTTTGACGGTCACCGATGATAAGCTCCCGTTGACCACGACCGATCGGAACCATCGAGTCGATCGCTTTAATCCCCGTTTGCATTGGTTCATGAACCGATTTCCGGTCGATAACGCCCGGAGCGTTATTTTCGACTGGACGGAATTCCGTCGTTTCAATCGGTCCTTTCCCGTCGATCGGTTGACCGAGCGGGTTCACAACGCGGCCCAGCATCGCTTCGCCGACAGGAACCTGCATGATTTGGCCGGTCCGTTTCACTTGATCGCCTTCGCGGATTTCGCTGTAAGGGCCGAGGATAACGACACCCACATTGCTCTCTTCCAGGTTCAGAGCAAGACCAAAAATGCCATTTTCAAACTCGAGCAGCTCGTTTGCCATCGCGTTCTCAAGTCCGTGAACACGGGCGATACCGTCACCAACTTGAATAACGGTGCCGACTTCAGCTACTTCGATTTCCGATTTATATTGTTCGATCTGACTTTTAATCAGTGTACTGATCTCTTCAGGTCTGATACTCAAGTGTTTCACCCCTATCTACAGTGCTTGTCTTCGAAAAGACTTTTCAAGCCGTTCCAATTTCCCGGCCAAGCTTCCATCGTACAACGTGTCGCCAATTCGTACTTTCATTCCGCCAAGCAACGATTTGTCGATCACGTTCTCGACGCGAATCTTCTTATTTAAGAGGGCGCCGAACTCCGCAGCAACCTGCTGCTTCTCCTCTTCGCTAAGCGGGTAAGTCGTTGTTACTAACGCATTGGCAAGCCCAAGCGCTTCGCTGGAAATGCTCACGTAAGCGTCTACCAGCTCCGGCAAGAGCCCGATTCTTCCGCGTTCTACCAGAAGCTTCACCGTCGAAACTACAGGTTTGGACAGTTTGCCTTCAATCGCATTGGAGATGGCTTCCCATTTCGCCGATTCCGTAATCTTCGGTGAGGCAAGAAAATGCTCAATATCCCCTGCCTGGAAAGCAGCCGCCAGCGCTTTCAGCTCTTCTTCAACTTCCAGCGTCCGGCTTTCCGCCGCAGCGATCTCATACAATGCTTTGGCATACCGTTTTGCAGCTACGGTCTCGCGGCTCATGAGCGGCCACCGACCTCTTTAAGGTACTTGTCAACCAGTTCGCCTTGAACGCTGTCTTCGCTGACTTCCTTCTCGATCAGCTTGGATGCGATCTTCACCGACACAGCGCCCACTTCGCTGCGAAGTTGTTCCACCGCGCGGTTCTTCTCGTTCTGAATGTCGCGTACCGCTTCTTCTTTCAAGCGGGCCGCCTCGTTCTTGGCTTCCTCCAGCATTTGAGCGGCTTGCTTGCTGCTCGTCTGCTTGGATTGTTCAATAATTTCATACGCCTCTTTGCGTGCTTGCTGAAGGGCAGCTTTTTGCTCCTCCACATAAGCATTTGCCTGTTCACGTGTTTGCGCCGCTTCACTCAGCTGTTGCTGAACGAGTTCACGACGCTTCTCCATCACGGAAAACAGCGGACCAAATGCGTATTTGTTCAACAAGAAGTATAAAATCCCGATCGCAATCAATGCGAGGACGGTGTTTTCCCATACGAATTCCAAACTCAAGTCACTCCTTTCCGAAGCCTATCCGCATATCGCGTATCGCCCGCCCTGGGCTAAAAAGAAGGCGAGGACGTCTGTGGCCTTCCCCGCCATTTCTTTTCTAAAAATCTTATTAAGCCTGACCAAAGAACATAAATGCCAGGACCACGCCGATGATCGGAAGTACCTCGATCAAACCTACGCCGATAAACATCGTTGTTTGCAGAGTGGACTTCGCTTCAGGTTGACGAGCGATCCCTTCAACTGTTTTGCTGATAACCATACCGTTACCCAGCGCTGCGCCAAATGCGCCCAAACCTGCTACGATAGCTGCTGCTAATAATGCCATTGCTCCCATTTTGTATATCCTCCTTAAGTAAAATCAATTTTTATAGTTCAGTCAGGTTGAAGTCGTTCTCCAATCCGTAACTTGAAACTTAGACTAGCTTATGCGGGCTTCCAAACACTGCCCGGTTAATGCTCTTCGTGACTTTCCAGGTTTTGCGAGATATAAACCATCATCAAGATGACAAAGACGAAAGCCTGGATAGCACCTACGAAAATACTGAATCCATCCCATACCATCAAGAGCGGAACGGAGAAGATCGCACCAACCACGCTTGCTTTGGCCAACGTCATAATGGTGGAGATCAGTACCTCGCCTGCGAAGATATTCGCGTAAAGACGAACGCCATGCGTTACCAGCTTCGAGAGCTGCTCAATCAAGTTAATTGGTAGAAACAAAGGATAGGGCTGAACGTAATGCTTAAAATAATTTCTCGTGTTTCTCACCATCCCTAAACCGTGGGACAATGTGAAGACGAGCAAGGCCAGACCCATCGTTACGCTGAGATCAGCTGTCGGCGATTTCCACCATGCCACCTCGGCGTGAGCTTCCTCACCAGGATGCTTCTCGTGCTCTTCCGCAAGCACCTTCGTAACCGAAGTGATTTCCTGACCGAAAATTTTCGCTTTCGCCGGATCATCATACTCCGTTACGACCCCAAACAGAAGCCCTAGCATGTTGGCGACAAAGATAAACATAATCATCGTCATGGCCAGGGAGAGAAAAGGTCTTCCCTTCTTCAGATCCATGGTGCTGGAGATCAAGTTCTGAACGAACTCAGCTGCCCACTCCATGAAATTCTGAAGCTTGCCGGGATTCTCTACGGATAGATTCCGAGTCGCTAGACGCGCGATGACGAACACGATGGTGCAGGTCACCACCAGCATCAAGATGATGGACAAGTCCAAATGCAGACCGCCCAACTCTATGACCGGAGCTTCATGCATGTTTTCTCACCCCCATTCCAAGTTGAAATGCTATCAAGCTTTAAGGCTTACGAGAAAAACGAATACCTATAAAAAGAAGAAAAAATTGCGCAAAAACCAGACTGCCGGCAACCGCATACACGTTAAAATACTGCGGATATTTCATTGCGGCAAAAACCGCTAGAACCGCCAGTGCTGCACGGGTTAGAAACCCCATGTTCAACCGCTTCGAACCACCGTTAACCGCGGCATCTAGCACTTGCCGGACTTTGCGGCCTAAGTAAACCGCGTTAATCCAGCTTACCGCTGAGCCGAGCGCGATGCCGAGCATGATGCTTTGATACTGCGGCAATAAAGCGCCTCCCAGAAAACACAGGGCCAAGAAACCTAGGGTTCCGGCTGTTAGAGCGCGGTTGTATTTCGAGAGCTCATCCATCTTTTCCTCCCACAACCGACTTAATTAGAGCGACAATGCCGACAATACCCGCTGCAATGCCGATCAGAACCCCAAGGCCAATGCCCAGTCCATTCTTGAACCACAGCTTATCCAACCAGGCGCCAAGGAAGTAACCTCCCACAGCGCACACGGCAAAGTTCGTTCCTAAAGCGGTTACCACAGCGACAGCCTTCCATACGCTGTTGTTGTTTTTATCAGGTTTAATCGGGTCTTTCATCTCAAATCACCCTAATAATCCCAATTTATTTTACTAATTGTGAAGAGTTATTGTCAATTGAGGTTTTTTAGTGATTTAAAGCCATGAAATGCTAAATTTGCCCTTGCAATCCTGAATAAAACGCATACAGCGTACAGTAATACTGTATACTTTTTTGGGCTCGCGATCAAAACAAATTTTCGCTAGTTTGTGAACTTTCTGTGAAATTCCCCCGGACGATCCTTCAAAAATCCAAAATGGTGACAAATCGCATTGACAATTCTTTGAGATGCTTGTCCATCACCGTACGGATTCGCTGCCCGGCTCATCGATTCGTATAGCTTCTGATCGCTAAGCAACGCCTTTGTCCGTTCATAAACCATCTCCTCATTTGTGCCGACTAACTCCAGCGTCCCCGCTTCGATCCCTTCGGGCCGCTCCGTCGTATCACGAAGCACCAGCACCGGAACACCAAAGGATGGTGCCTCTTCCTGCAAACCGCCCGAATCCGTAAGTATCAAATGCGTGTGAGGGTAGAAGTTGTGCAGATCCACCACATCTAATGGATCAATAAGTTTAATACGGGGATGATCACCTAAGGTTGCATAAGCCGGCTCCCTTACCGCAGGGCTCGGGTGAACCGGGTACACGATGGCTACATCCTCAAACTCATCGGCAATTCTTCTTACGGCGCGGAAGATATTCAGATGCGGTTCGCCTTGCGACTCGCGGCGGTGCGCCGTCATGAGAATAAGCCGCTTTCCAGCGGCCCAGTCCAGCACAGAATTTGTGTAATTCGGCTGTACTGTATATTGAAACACATCTGTCACCGTGTTGCCTGTGACATATATAGCTGACTCCGGTTTATTTTCCTTACGTAAATTTCCAGCTGACCATTCCGTCGGAGCAAAATGAAGATCGGCCAAAACGCCGGTCAGCTGACGATTCATCTCTTCCGGATAAGGGGAAAGCTTGTTCCACGTCCGCAACCCGGCCTCGACATGCCCCACTTTAATTTGCTGAAGGAAAGCGGCGTAACTTGCCAAGAAAGTCGTTAACGTATCACCGTGCACAAGCACAATGTCGGGTTTGGCCTCCTTCAGGACGCCCTCCAATCCTTGCAGCACACGAATCGTAATTTCGTTCAGCGTCTGGTTGGGCTTCATGACGTCCAGATCATAGTCCGGAACGATCTTAAAGACGTCCAGCACCTGATCAAGCATTTCACGGTGCTGGGCCGTTACACACACCACCGATTCGATTTTGTCGGGATGCTTCTGCAGCTCCAGAATCAGCGGCGCCATTTTAATCGCTTCGGGTCGAACGCCGAAGATCGTCATTACTTTAATCTTGCTCACCCTACTCAATTCCTTCCATATAGAGGTAATCAAAATAAGTTGTTGTCGTTTGGTATGCGGCAGCAATGAACTGTAAAAGATACCGTTAATTTTGGAATATCCGGCATAAGTGCCTCGATTAGCTGTAAAAGCTACCGTTAATTTCGACGCAATTCCGCATTTTCGCTGAGATCGGCCAAATTAGAGGTAGGATTTACTGTTATTTCTCTTCATTGCGCAAATAATAGAAAATTAACGGTACAATTTGCCGTTAAACCGGCCCTATGCCCTACGCCTTCGCCCCAACCATCTCCTAAGACGTTGGAGTTCCTATTCAGACGTTTGACTTACTTCGTGCCGTACAACCGGTCACCGGCATCGCCCAAACCCGGAATAATATAGCCGTGTTCGTTCAGATGGCTGTCCAAAGCCGCTACATAAATGTCTACGTCCGGATGCTCATCATGCACCGCCTTAACCCCTTCCGGCGCGGCGATCAGGTTCATCATTTTGATCTGCGTGCAGCCGCGATTCTTCAACGCGGTGATCGCTGCAATAGCGGATCCCCCGGTGGCCAGCATCGGGTCGATCACGATCAGCTCACGCTCCTGAACATCCGTAGGAAGCTTGATGTAATACTCAACTGGCTGCAGCGTATCCGGGTCACGGAACAGGCCGACATGTCCCACCTTCGCCGCAGGAAGCAGCTTCAACACTCCGTCCAGCATGCCCAGCCCGGCGCGGAGAATCGGAATCAGCCCCAGCATCCGACCCGAAATGACCTTCGACTCGGCCTCAGCAACCGGCGTCTGCACTTTGATCGACTCCAGCGGAATGTCCCGCGTAATTTCGTAGGCCATCAATGTCGCTACTTCATCTACCAGTTCACGAAAATCCTTCGTGTTTGTGCGCATATCGCGGATAAAAGTCAGTTTGTGTTGAATCAAAGGGTGATCACATACCACCAGTTTTCTCATATTTCGTTCTTCCCTCCGGTTTTATTGCTAAGTCTTTACTTGCTTGTTCGTTCCCATTCTTCGAACGTCCACAAATCTTGTCTATTATATCACTCCAAGATGGCATTTTCACCCTCACGCCAACTTGTCAGAAAGCCGTCATAAAAACGTCACTCATCCTTTAAAAGATCCGTCAGACGTAACCAAGAGATCCATCCTTGACCAGAAGTGAAACGCCAATAAGCCGGGAGCACATGCTCCCGGCTTGATTAGGAGGCCTAACCTGCCATTGTCACGATTTCATTAATACTGCAGGTTCGGATACAGCGGGTACCGATCCGTTAATGCCGACACCTGTTTACGCGCTTTATCCAACACCGCTTCGTCCTTCGGCGATTTCAGCACAGTAGCGATGATCTGCCCGATTTCCTTCATCGCTTCCTCATCCATGCCGCGGGAAGTCGCCGCCGGCGTACCGATGCGGATACCGCTGGTGATGAATGGGCTGGTTGGGTCAAACGGAATCGCATTTTTGTTCACCGTGATCCCGATCGAATCCAGAACATGCTCGGCGTCTTTCCCTGTGATGTTCAGGTTGCGCGTATCCACCAGCATCAGGTGGTTATCTGTGCCGCCGGATACGATGTTAAGGCCTTCGGACATCAGCGTTTCCGCCAGGACTTTAGCGTTCTTCACTACATTTTGGGCATAAGTTTTAAAAGAAGGCTGAAGCGCTTCGCCCAAGGCTACTGCTTTCGAAGCAATCACGTGCATCAGCGGGCCGCCTTGCGTACCAGGGAATACCGCTTTGTCAATCGCGGCTGCCCAAGGCTGCTTGCACAGAATCATCCCGCCGCGTGGTCCGCGCAGCGTCTTGTGGGTGGTGGTCGTCACAAAATGAGCATGTGGAACCGGGTTTGGATGCAAGCCCGCAGCCACAAGACCGGCAATATGCGCCATGTCGACCATAAACAACGCACCTACGTCGTTGGCGATCGAAGCCAGCTTCTCGAAATCGATGATCCGCGGATATGCGCTCGCCCCAGCCACGATCAGACGTGGACGATGCTTAAAAGCGGCTTTGCGCACTTCATCGTAATCGATCAAGAACGTATCTTCTTGTACCCCATAAGCCACGAAATTATAGTACAAACCGGAAGCGTTGACCGGGCTGCCGTGGGTCAAGTGACCGCCATGCGCCAGGTTCATCCCCAACACGGTGTCGCCAGTTTTGAGGGCAGCCAGGTAAACCGCAAGGTTCGCTTGTGCTCCGGAATGCGGTTGAACGTTGGCGTGGTCAGCGCCAAACAATTCCTTGGCCCGATCGCGGGCGATATTTTCCACGATGTCTACGCGTTCGCAGCCGCCGTAATACCGTTTGCCTGGATAACCTTCAGCGTATTTGTTTGTGAGCACGGATCCCATCGCTTCCATAACCGCCTCACTGACGATGTTCTCGGAAGCGATCAGCTCAATGTTGTTACGCTGACGCTTGAGCTCCAGATTCATAGCCTCCAGTACCGCTGGATCTTGCTTTCTCAAATTTTCCATCTTCCGTTGTCCTCCTTAGAATCTAATCTATACTTAATCGCAAAGCGTGGAATCCGAATCCGGCGGCAGCGTATAAACGGCTCGTTCCCCGCCGATCAGCTTCGGACGGGTCGTCGCTGCTGTAACGCGTGCTTGCCCAACCAGGCGCAGTGAAGGACGAAAAGGCACCGCCACCCGCCGCAAATGCATGCCGATCAGCGTTTCGCCGATATCGATCCCGGCATGGGCTTCAAGCGTCTCGGCCAGGCACGGGTCCGACAAACGCCGATAGGCTGCAGCGGCCATCGAACCGCCTGCCTTCGGCACGGGAACCGCAGCAACTTCCGTCAAGGAAAATCGCTCCAGCACCGCCCGTTCAACCACCAGCGCACGATTTAAGTGCTCGCAGCATTGAAAGGCGACGTCAAAGCCGTATTTGGCCCGAACCTGTTCAATTCCCGCCCACAGCTCAGCCGCGATGTCCTCAGCTCCGCTCGTGCCAATTCGTTTGCCCGCCACTTCACTCGTGCTGGCCCCAATGACCAGCAGCTTCCCCGGACCCAGATGAGCTGCAACGGCTACTTCCTCTGCAATTGTTGCTACCTGTGCCCGCAGGGTACCGAGCTCTTCCTGTTCCATGTGATGCCAGCTCCTTTCTCCGCAAACCAAACAACATGTCACAAAGACTGTCCTTATTATATCAGAGAAAGGCGAACCGCAAACGGATGTCCGTCCGCTTCGTTCAAACCCAACCAACAAAAAAAGAGCATAACGCAACTGACGTGCGTCGTGCTCTTTGCCCAGGCGACCGGCCGTATTCTCCGATGCTCCATCGTGGTTTGATCCACTCTTGTCGCCAGTTACATCGGAGCTAAAACTTCTGCTATTAGAATAAAGCATCCGCGCAGCAAATGCAACTGGTTTAATGCCCCTCGCCGCGCTCCAGCTTGGCGATCAGCTTCTCCAGCGCTGCGCTGATCTCCGCCGCCGTTCGGTCGTAGTCTGCTCGCGAACCGCCAAACGGATCGGAAATATCGAACGCGGGCAGCCGAAGATGCAGCTCATCCAGTCGCCGCTGCTGCTCCGCAGGCCACTCCTTCCCCAGCGCTCGCGCCAGCTCCCGATCCGCCGCAAGGCGTCGGAACTCCTCCAAGGTAGCTAATATGGAGGCGTCTTCTTCAACGTATTCTTTTAATGTAAATATTTTATCGGCTGTCTCCGGAAATGAATGAATCACCTGGCGCTTATGCCCTTGCGTCAGCGTCAGAATCAGATCAGCCCACTCCGCCAGTTCGGCATAAAGAGGGGTAGATTCGAAAGTCTCTTTAATCCCCCTGTCCCGCAACACCGCTTCCGCATGACGGGAAATGGAGGCCCCTTTCATGGCGGCTACGCCAGCCGAGCGGACTTCCACGTCCAGCCCCCGGTCCCGCGCCAGCTTGCGCAGCATCCCTTCGGCCATCGGGCTGCGGCAGGTATTTCCGGTACATACAAACAAGATGCGCATGCCCTTTCACCTCCATATTCAGCGGGAAAGCTTACCCGCGTTTGGACCTTATTTTATCACGAAAGGCCTCGGTTTCAAAAGATAAACAATAGTCCAAACGCCAGCAAGATTGCTCCGCCAGCCGCCTCCCCGTAATCGCCCAGCGAACGCCCCACGCCTCGTCCCATCGCCAGTCCAAGCAAGGACATGATCCCGCCAAAAAATCCAAAGGCCAGCACCGTCAGGAGCCAGTCTCCATGGAACATGCCCAGCGACACCCCGACGGAAAACGAATCGATGCTGACGCTTAACGAAAATAGCAGCGCACCTAACCAAGTCCGATGGTTGATGGACTGTACGCCGCTGCCTTTGATTGAGCTGACGATCATATGCGTGCCAAGCAGGAATAGAAGTCCGCCTGCCACAAATCGTGCCAAGCTTCCCAGCAGCGCACCGACATACTGTCCCGCTGCAATTCCCAACAGAGGCATTAACACGTGAAAGAGAGCCACCATCGTCCCGATGCGGAACGCATCTTTCCGCCGGACTCCCTTCATGCCGATGCCGACACCCAACGATAAAGCATCCATGCCCAGCGCAATCGCCATCAGCAGGATCGTCAC
Organism: Paenibacillus sp. 3LSP; assembly: GCF_032465655.1. Taxonomy (NCBI): domain Bacteria; kingdom Bacillati; phylum Bacillota; class Bacilli; order Caryophanales; family Paenibacillaceae; genus Paenibacillus; species Paenibacillus sp. 3LSP. Next base: position 17,820 of record NZ_JAWDJI010000180.1, read on the forward strand.
CAGCTCTCCCAGCCGCTCATAAGCCTCTGCCATAACCGAAAGTCCCCTTTGTCCGTCTTTTGTACAACCATATGCGGACAGGTCCCGGTTCATGACTTCACGCGGCCTTCTTTGTGCGTTCCTATCAAGTGCGCCCCACCAATAACGGTGAACTCCCCACAGCAGAGGAGCTCCTATCAATGGAGGAATTCCCTCCAACAATTGAAGAACTTCCATCAACAATGGAGGAGCCCCCCAACATTAACGGAACTCCCCCAGCAATGTGAAATTAGCGGTAAAAGACGGCGTTATTTTCTCAACACATGGGAAAAATTGGACAAATAACGGTATTTTGTACCGCTAAATTGCCCTTTAGAAGCCTGTAATCCCGAAATCCGCATAAATAACACCATGATTTACCGCTATTTACTCAAAACAGAACCTTACCTCTAATAATAACGTCACTTTTTACCGCTAAAAGCTGCAACCATCGTCGCACGTGCCTACACAGTACCAAGACATCGTAAGCTTCACCCATTAGTTCAGCAGGCGAAACGTTCATTCCACTAATCCTCCCAACCGCCGAACAAATCAATCTGATGCGGTGGAAGCTCCCGTGGCGATTGACCCAGCAGGCCCATCATATCCAAAGCGTTAGATGCTGCATCCCCGCCGGAATTGTTGTTAAAGATCATACAGATTTCCTGGGTCCCTTTGCTGAGCAGCTGGTTCAGCATGTCAACCCACTCCTGCAACTCCTCCAGCGAGTAACGGTACAACGTGCGAATCTCCCGCCAATTGGGCGCGCTGGCTTGACTCCAACCCGCAGCATTTCGTCCATGCATGCGAACGATCGTTAACTCAGGGTCAGTGGGCTCCAGCACCGTGGGTACGGAGCCTTGACCGATCTGGGGCTCATCGCAAACGATATGGATCCAGCCCTCCTGCCGCATGAACTCCAACGTGCGTTCTCGGTTAGCGGGCGTGAACCAGCTTTGATGGCGAAACTCCAACGCCAGCGGCAAGTTGCCCATCCATTTACGGATTGCGCGCAGCTGCCGGACATGCTCCGCCGTGCAATCGAACCAAGGTGGAAATTGGAACATTACAGCTTTGAGCCGGCCCGACTCCACCACCGGGTGAATCGAATCGAGATAGGCCTGGAACATCTCTCCGGGACCGCCAAAGGGCGTTTTCCCTCGGCTATGTCCAGTCATCCCTTGGTACGCTTTGATAATAAACGTGAAATCGGACGGCGTCTCCGCCAACCAGCGGCGATAGACCTCCTCGCCCAGTACAGCATAAAACGAACTGTCCACCTCGACCACGTTAAAAAACTTCGCGTACCAAGCGAGCTTGTCTTTGGCCGGCGTTCGGGCAGGGTATAAATCGTCATGATCGCCCCAGCCGGCCAGGCCGATGCGGATCATGACCTCACCCCCTGCCCTCTTCCGAATCTCCGCCGGCCTCAATCACCCGGTGACCGGCAGCTTTCAGCAGCCGGTTCATCACCGCCGAGCCGAGCCCGTCTTCGGGGCAGGCTTCGGCGAGAATGTACGTGACGCCGCAATCGTCGAAGCGGCGGAGCGCAGCGTAGAGACGGTGCGCCGCCGTCTCCAGCTCGTCCTCGCGGCCGAGCGAGAGCGCACAGTCGGCGCGGTAGGACGGGAGGCGCTCGTCGAAGGCGAGCACGCCCGTCTTCTCCCCGCGCGCCGCGGCCGCCGCGAGCTCGGCCTGGATGCGGTCCGCCACCCGGTCGGCGGACCCGCGCACAATGTGCAACACGCCCTGCGGCGCATAGTGCGTGTACTTCATGCCCGGCGCGCGAGGCGCAGCCGCCGGGCCAGCGCATATCCCAGCGCTGTTTTGAAGTACCTCAGGGAAAACTTAACGTATA
>NZ_JAWDJI010000181.1:0-9436 GCF_032465655.1 Paenibacillus sp. 3LSP
AATGACGAACCATTCCGAGACCCAGCATACAGGAGGCGCTTTTTCTGTTCAAACCCCAAATTCATTCATTACAGGAATGGCTCCTTATCAATTTGTTTGCAAGACACACGGCCGCAAACCCACCTTTCCTACTGTAGGGGACAAATGTTAAGCGAGTGTTTTCGGAAGGTTTGGCCAACGTTAATACTGATCTAATTTAATTTATATGATCATTAATCTTCCAACAGCACACAACCCCGGAAGAAACTGGGACAAAACGCGACGCTCAACCCAAAAAAAGAGGCCCGCGGTCCATGCCGCCAGCCTCTTGATTGGGGTTCTGCTTATAAAACCTATTCCAGATTAATCCGCCGAATTGTCTCGATCGGCACCTTCGGCTCGCGCGACTCCGTTAACAAGCCGTTAACCTCCTGCTGCACGTCGGTAATTTGCGTATAGCAGTAGCCGCAGATCGAATCGATCGACTTGATCGCTTTCGTGATGCTTTCGAACCGTTCGATAAACGCCTCGTCCCCGTTCACCTGGTTGCCGTACCCCCAGCCGGATTCCGATTGGAAAGCGATCCCGCCGAACTCCGTTACAAGAATCGGTTGACCGCGGTAGGCGTACCCTTGAGCCATCGCATACTTCCAATTGTTAAAGGAGATCTTGTTGCCGGTGACCGCCTCCATGTCCTTGTACCGCTCCAGGAAGCGGCTTCCCGATTCCTCATAATCATGCAGCGTTAAAATGTCCGAAACCGTATGCTCCCACCCGTCGTTCGTCACCACCGGGCGATATGGGTCGATCGCTTTGGTCAGGTGATAAATGCCTTCGGTAAACTTCTGCTGCTTCCGGTCGTGTAAAATATTCGCGACACCCCAAGACTCGTTAAAGGGAACCCAGGTAATAATACTCGGGTGATTATATTGCTGGCGGACGATTTCGACCCATTCCTTTGTAAACGCCTCGACCGCTCGATCATTAAACTCGAAGGTGGCCGCCATTTCCGACCAAACCAGCAGCCCTTTCACGTCACACCAATACAAGAACCGGGCGTCTTCGATCTTCATGTGCTTACGCACGCCGTTGTAGCCCATCGCCAGGATGCTGTCGATATCCTTGAGAATCGCTTCCTCGGAAGGCGGCGTTAAGTGCGAGTCCGGCCAATAGCCCTGATCCAGAATCAAGCGTTGATAAATCGGTGAATTGTTCAGCAGCACCTTGCCGTTTTCAATCGAGATCTTCCGCACTCCGAAATAGGAATAGACATGATCCACGACCTGACCGTCCCGGTACAGAATAAACTCCACATCATACAGATTGGGACGCTGCGGCGACCACTCGCTAAATTTCCACGGCCCTGACGCTTCATGCAGCAAATCCGCATCCGCCCGAAGCCAGGGCCGGTCAATAGCAAGTCGCATCCGCTTCACCGTTTGCCCTTTCAGAGAGATGACAGTTTCCAACTCCAACGGGCTGTCGCCCTTCAAATCGCCTGCCACCTGATATTCGAAGGTGACCGATCGGCGGTCGAAGTCAGGGGTGATTTTCACGGCATCCACATGTGCCGAGTCCACAAATTCCATCCAGACCGTCTGCCAAATCCCCGTCGTTTGGACGTAGAAGCACTCGAAGTTATCGTTCTGCCAGCGCTGTTTCCCGCGAGGCTGAGTGCAGCTATCGCTGTCCTCGACCTTAACCGACAGCACATTTTCGCTGCCAAAGGTCACATATGGCGTGATGTCAAAAGAGAACGCGGCATACCCGCCCTGATGCTGCCCAACATAGACGCCGTTAACCCACAGCTTGGCCCGATAATCTACGGCTTGAAAATGAAGGATCGCTCGCTTCCCCGCCGCCTCGGCTGGGAGCGTTAACTTCTTCTCATACCATACCTGAGGGTGAAACGTCTCCTCCCCGATCCCGCTCAGTTTGGTTTCGTACGTAAACGGCACCCGGATCTTGCGATCGGCCTGCAAATCCACGTACCAGTTCTCCCGCTCGCCGACATTGTCATCGTCAAAGCGGAAGTCCCACTCTCCATTCAGATTGATCCATTGCTCCCTTACAAATTGCGGTCTGGGGTAATCTTTGATATACATTTGAGTTGTCATAGGTTTACTCCTTTTCCTCTATCTATCTCGTCTCTCTCACTTGCATCTCCCTAAAACTAAATGTCGAACCAATACTCCGCAGGCCTGCTCTTCCATGGAAGAAAGGATCGGAATCCGTATAATCCATCACGGGTTCCTCCTCCTGCCCCCAGAAGACTCGAATGCGGGAACCCTCCATTACTACACGCAACATATAAGTCTGCCCGGGTTCCATCTGAACGCGGCCGCTGCTCACCGCCAGCGCCCCGTAATTGAGCTTCAACAGCTGCAGCTGTCCATCGTAAAGGCTAATCGCATAGCCCATCGCCGAGTCCTGCACCTGATGCGGAAAATAAGACTCGTTCGTCGTACGAACGAAGACCTGGCTTTCCCCGGTCATCCCATCCGGAACGTCAACTTGCACGGACAACTCATAGTCATCCCAAGCCGCATTGCCGACGAACAAGCGATCATCCGGCCCTCCGCTGCCTCTAAATCCGCCGTCAATGGCTTCAAACGTGCCGTAAAGATCCTCGGCTTCCACCGAATCGAACAGGTTAGTCCCTTCTTCCGATACTTCCTCCGAGGCATAGAATGTCACATCTTTAAAAGCCACTTGCCCCTTGCGCAGCTTGATCTTCAGCGGTTGATAACCTGCCGAGAGCTCCATCTTCCCCAGCTGGATCGTTTTCCACTCGGAATCGGCATCCGGTGCAATCTCAAAGGTTTGCTTCGTATTCCCGCTGCTCACCTCAACTGTGGCTGCTTCCTTCGAGGTCAACAGGCGCATCGTTACGCCATAGGTTCCGGCCTGGGCCACGTTAACCTTATAGGTCAGCCAATCCCCTTCCTGCTCCAGCTTCACAAAATAACTGCGATCCTCCGCCATGCCAATGGAAACCCCATCGGTCTTCCGATACTCCACCTCAGCAGCAGCAGGCGATTTTACCTGGAAACCACGGCCGGCGTCCTTCAAGTAATGGACCGCTTCGACGCTGCCCGGAAGCGGTTTATACACTTCAAAATCGCTGTTCCCGTTCACATCATTGGAGAACGCGGTATACGAAAGTGCAGGATCGGCCCCGAAGGCCGCATACCCGATCCGCCCCTGCACTGCGGCTTGCAGCGGCAGGTTGAACTTCTGCATCTGGTCGAAGTAAACGCGCACCGAGCTCCCGTCATTTTCCACTCGAACCGTATGAAGCTTCGTATAGTCGAACTCTTCCGGTAATAAGAAACTGCCGTGCGTCTGCGCCTGCCCCTGATTGACCTGCACCACCAACAGCTCCCCGATTGCGGGCTTCAAGCGCGCAGACCAGTAATTGTCCGAATCTACATAGGCAAAAATTGCATCGACATAAGCCTCTTCATCCTCCACCGGCTGCTTCAAGCTCAGGTTGTATTCGGCGGTAAAGCCAGCGCTGGTATTTACCTTGCTCAGCCATCTGCGAGCGCCGTCCGGCAGCACCTCTTCGTCCCAGTTCGCCTTGGCTCCCGCCTTATCCAACCGGCTTTGGAAATCCGCTTGCTTGGGCACCGGCTGAGGGGTATTCGTCGGCCCCAGCACTTTCATGCGATCGCCGTTAAAGACGATGCGGTCGATATCCATTTGCCGCACCGGCGGACCTTCTGCGGAAGCGCCAACTAAATTGTGATACACCATATAGTAGGAATCCAAATCCGGCCCTACAAAGCTCGAGCTGTGACCCAGCCCTGCAAAAGAACCGGAGGTGTGGATGACCAGCGGGTTATTTTCCGGAATCTGATACTCTCCGGTTGGGTCGTCGTGCGCCACGGCATAGTTAATTCGATAGCCTTTGCTGAACACATGATTTCCGGTGTAGGTCATATAATAAGTGCCGTTTCGCTTGATCAGGGTCGAGCCTTCCGTCCAGTGGCCGAGATAAGCGTTGGTCGTTGTCCCGATATCCATCGTGTAAGGATCCGTCATCGGATGAATAACGATGCCCTGATCACCGGCATGCGTGAAATACCAAGAGCCGTTATCATCAATAAAAACCGAGCCGTCGATGCTGAGCCCCAAATTTTCCGTTTGCACCTCAAACGGCCCGGTTGGACTGTCGCTTCGTAACACGTAATGCCCGTTCCCCGCCGGCGAGGTGTACATATAGAAATAACCGTTCCAATACACCACTTCGGGGGCATAGGCCCCTGTCGTGATTGGATCCTCGGTGACCAGACCTTCGGGCGTCCAATGAATGAGATCCTCGGAACTCCAGCCTTTGATCCCGGGGCGGCCGTCCTTCGTGCTGCAATAGAGATAATACTTCCCGTCATGGCGAAGAATATAGGGATCCCCGATCCCGTAATCCTCCCATTCCTCAGGCAGGGTAAAAGGGTTCTGATAAGTAGGACTCTGTTCGCTGTACATTTCGATCTTCACCTCTTCGTTCGAGCTGCATGAACTGAGAATCAAAGCCAGACATAGGGCGGTACATAGACTTGCCAGCATCCACATCTTCCTGCTCCTGGGCATGTGATGCTTCATATTCGTCCCTATCCCTTCAACCCGCTGATCGCCAGCGACTCAACAAAATATTTCTGACAGAAGAAGAACACCAGGATGACCGGAACCATAGCAATCACGGAGGCGGACATAATCAGCGGATAATCCGAATTGCTGATGTACATCGATTGGAGCGAAGCAATCATAACTTGGATCGTCTGCTTCTCCGGTGTGTGCAAATAAATCAATGGGCCGAGGAAGTCGTTCCAGATCCCCATGAAGCCCAGCGCCGCTTGAGCTGCAATCGCCGGTTTGGCGATCGGCAGCGCGATTTGGGCGAACGTCCGAAAGAATCCGCTCCCGTCCAGCTTCGCGGCCTCAATCAACTCTGTGGGAATCGAGCCTTGCATAAATTGCCGCAGGAAAAAGACCACCACAATGTTGCCAAACAGCCCGGGGATAATTAGCGGCAGCAATGTGTCCACCCAATCCAATTCGGAGAACCCGATAAACTGCGGGATCATCGTCACCGAATACGGGATCATCATCGTGCCGAGCAGGCACATAAAGATCGTTTCTTTGAACGGAAAATCCACCTTGGCAAACGCATAAGCCGCCATCGTCGAAATAAACAAACCAATCGTCAGGACGAAAACGACGATCAACGCACTATTGAGAAAGCCGTGTAAAATCGGCGCCTCGGACCAAACGCCCTTATAGTTAGCGAACGTCATCGGGTCCGGAATCCATTTGGGCGGAAGGTCGAAGACATTTTTCTTCTCCTTCAGGGAGGTGGAGAGCGACCAGGCCAGCGGGGCCAGCATGATGATCGAACCAATCAATAAGATCAGGACATTAATGCTCAGGGTTATTCGACGTTTCAGCAGCATAATCACGCCTCCATTGCTTAAGTCTCAAGGTACGCCTCCTAATCGTTGTAGATCCAACGTTTGGACAAACGGAATTGGAGCAGCGTCAGGATGAAGATAATGATGCCCAGCACCCAGGCCAACGAGCTGGCGTAGCCCATATTGAAATACTCAAACGCATGCTGGTAAATATAGAAGACCACTGTCGCCGCGCTGAATTCGGGACCGCCGTCCGCCGCCATCACATAGATCTGGCTGAACGCCTGGAACGTGCCGATGACGCCCATGACTACAATGTAAAAGTGGATGTTCGATAGGAGCGGAAACGTAATCTTGGTGAATTTCTGAAACCCGTTCGCCCCGTCCACCTCAGCCGCCTCATAGTAGCTTCGGGAGATCGATTGCAACCCGGCCAGATAGAGCACCATATTGCCGCCGATGCCGCCCCACAGCCCCATCAAAATCAAGGAAGGCTTGATCCAATGCGGATCACCAAGCCAGTTCGGGCCGGTGATATGGAACCAGTTCCATAACATCTGATTCAGCAGCCCGTAGTCTTGGTTTAAGATCCATTGCCACAAGAGGGAGACCGCGATGATCGGCGAGATCACCGGGATGTAATAGATCGTCCGAAACACCGAAATCCCTTTGATTTTCTGGTTCATGAGGATGGCCAGCAGCAGCGACAAGAGCATGCCGAGCGGAATGCCAATCAGCATAAACACCGTGTTGAACAGTGATTTGTATACTTTTTCGTCCTTAAACAAGTCCACGTAGTTGGCCAATCCAACAAATTTGGGGGATGATACCATGTCCCACTGGGTTAGGCTCAATACGGCAGATGCGACTAACGGAGCAAGGCCAAAAATCAGGAAGCCGAGCACCGGCACCGCGACGAAGCCGTAAGCCCATAGGATCTCCTTGCGCCGAAAACCGGGGATTTTATTGGTCATGACCCTTCTTCCTTCCCGCGAAAGAATTAAGAGAAGGTGAAAGCAGTACGATTTCTGGCTTCCACCTTCCTTTGTTCGTTGTTATACCAGGTTACTTGTTCCCTTTGTCATACAGCTCTTGCAACTTAGGCGCAATTTCTTTGACGAATTCGGCTGCCGTCTGCTTGCCGGTCCACACCTTGCTGGCTTCTTGGTTGAAGGTATCCAGCCATTGCGTGTCCTTGGAACCGTATTCGACCGTCGGACGCCCATATTCGATAATGTCAAGGAAGACCTGCTTATGCTCCGGCGCTTTGCCGTTGTTTAAGTAATCATTGGTCGCCATATCAATCAGGTTCGGGACAGCTTGACCCAGATCCATGTTTTGCTTCTGACCTTCAGGGTCCAGGGACAAGAAGGCCGCCAGGTTAAACGCTTCTTGTGGATGCTTGGATTTGCTGGAGAGGGCGAAGCCCATCGAGCCCAGCCAAGTCGACGTTTTTCCCGTGTTCGGACTGGCTGGCCATGGCGCGATATCCCAGTTGAAAGGCAAATCCCAGAAAGCCGGTTGGTCCCAAGGGCCAAGCGGGAACATGCCGATTTTGCCCGCAACGAACCGCGAATAGCTGTTCATCGCCTTCTCATCGTCCGCAGAAGGACTGACATGATGCTTCAGATTGAGATCGGCAATAAATTGCATCGCTTCGGCAAACTCCGGCGAATCCACCTTGATCGTCCCTGTCGCATAGTCGATGTAATCTCCGCCGTTGCCCCATACGGCAGCTTCCAGAGGGAAGCCCGCTCCGCCGAAAATATCCACCTTACCGTCGCCGTTCGTATCCTTCGTGACCGCTTGAGCGGCTTTCAGGTAATCGTCCCAAGTCCAACCGCCCGGCTCCGCCGAAGGATATTCCGCTCCGGCTTCATCAAAGAGATCCTTGTTGTAGGCCATCGCCCATGGACCTACGTCCTTCGGAAGTCCGTATAAATCTCCGGTGCCCAGCGTCTTCCCGTCATACCGGTAACGGTCAAGCCCTTGCTTCCATACGTTGTTGGGATCAAATAACTCCGTGTTATCCAAGTAGCTTTGAATGTTGAGAATCGTACCGGCTTCCGCATATTTATAGAAGGCTGGTCCAGAGAGATAGAAGATATCCGGCGCTTTCCCGGAGGCTACCAGCGTCGTAAGCTTCTGATGGTATTCCGCCGGCGGTACGCTCGTGTAGTTTACTTTCACGTTGGGATATTTCTTTTCAAAGGATTGAATTAAGGCGGTAAAAATTTTCTTCTCGTTAGGATCTCCATGCCCCATGAAGGAAATTTCCACCTTCTCGTCTGAGGTTGTCTGCTGACCGTTGGATGCGCTGTCATTTTGGTTTCCCGTTTCCTGCGAGGCATTGGACGAGCCCGAGTTGCTGCTAGAGCTGGACCCACATCCTGTAAGCGCTACCAACATGGACATGACCAAACACACCGCGATGATTGCCAAGCGATTGGTTTTCACGTGCATAACCTCCCTATTGAATTCTCGTAAATGGGTATCGCGGCTACGAACGGTTTACTCAGCTTATCTTTGCAGGACTGTAACCGCTTTACATTTTGCATTTTAGTATATCCGTCCGTATATTAGTATACTTTATTTAGTATATATTATATTTTTTATAATCAATTCTACAGGAACCGTCACTCTTCGCGGATTGGAGCGCCCCTCCATCTGCTCCAGCAAACATTCCACGGTATGCTTGCACATCGTAGCGATATCCTGCTCCACATAGTGGATGCCGGGTCTCCCTGGCTCGTCGAATCCGAAGAGCGTAAAATCCTCCGGTACCTTCTTTCCCAAACGAAGCAGCGCATCATAGGCATAGTTTGTGAGCTGAGCGTTCATGACGAAGGCTGCTGTAATCTCGGGATGCGAACGGAAGAAGTCATAGATCATTTCCTCGCCGTTTCCGTTATGGATATCGTTGATATTGAGGATGCACCATTGGTTTTTGTTGATCGGCAATTGGTTCTGATAGAAGGCCCGTTCGAAACCGGCCGCGCGGTCTTCCGTGACGGTATTCGTGATCACCGGAGAGATCAAGGCGATATTCCGATGCCCCTGCTCCAGCAAGTAGCTCACGGCGTTGAAGGTGCCCTTCTCATTATCCGCGCTGACGCTGTAGGTTTTGATATCTTTCAAATAGCGGTCGATCAGAACCAGCGGGAACTTGTCGATAGACAGGCGCAAAATATCCTCGTTGTAGTTCTCCTCCTCCGTCGGAAAGATCACCATCCCCTTCACGCCGTTGCGATTAAACGCTTCGATCGCTTCGCTCTCGTTCCGTTGCGATTCCCTTGAAATGCTAAGCGTGAGTTGGTAACCGGACGCCCAGGCAAACCGTTCGATATTGTCCACGATCCGCTGCTCCACCTTCGTTTGCAGCGTTGGGATAATCAAGCCAATGGTGCCTTTGTAAGTTGTCCCCGTACGCTGTGCCGTTCCAGCCGTGTTCAAGACCTTCCACACCTCTTCATTCACGAAGGTCCCCTTGCCTTGATGCCGGGTTAAAATGCCTTCATCCGCCAGGCCGATCAAAGCGTTCTTGCTCGTGATTTGGCTGACATGATACTCCTCGGCCAGCTCCTTCTCCGACGGAATACGATCCCCTGGTCTGAGCTCCCCGGATAGGATGCGTTCCTTAATATCGTCCTGAATCTGCTTATATAGGGGTAAATTCTTCACCATAGACCACTCCCACTGAACCAGATATAACATATATATACTTAGTATATTATTTATTTTATTTTTGTCTATGAGAAGATCTAAAGTCGTAAATGAAACGAAAAAAAAGTACGCCCCTCACCTGAGAGACGTACCTGGATGGCTCACTTTTTCTTCTTGCGAACAAACGCGGCGGTGGCGTTCCCGCCGCCGTTCTTGCCCTTGCCGCCGCCCCGTTTGCGGCTTGGGGCGGCCTCCCCGGCGCCCTCGTCGCGGGCGCCGATGAAAATCCCGCTCGCGGACGTCTTCTTGCGCCGCGAGCTTTTGCCCTCGCCGGTCCGGTATCGAGGGCCGGCATCGCGGGCGACGGCGACCGTCCCGGAGGC
>NZ_JAWDJI010000182.1:0-7423 GCF_032465655.1 Paenibacillus sp. 3LSP
TTTCGATGTGAGTGAACCGATGCCTCTTTAGTAACATTTTAACTGAGTGATCGCGAAATGTTGAAACAATGATATTTTTTGTAGTAAACTAAATTTTTAATTAAAATTATTTACCTTAAGAAAGGAATGACAAAAATGACAAAAGTAACAATGTGTCAAAGTTGTGGTTTACCTTTTAACGAAGAACACGCACATTTCATAGCAATAGAACCAGACGGAAGTAAAAGCATCTACTGTACAAATTGCTATAAAGACGGGAAATTCATTCACCCTAATCTAACTATGCAGGAAATGATAGAGATGCTTGTACCTGTTTTGGGAGAAGCAATGGGCGAAGAAAAAGCAAGACAAGAATTGACAACTTTATTACCAACCCTTAAACGTTGGAAAAAAGAGTAATCCTTTTAAAAACCTACACTTACCAAATTGGATGGATTGTTAAATAAAAATGGAGGGAACCTAATAAAGAGGGTTCCCTTTCATTTTTATGCAATTATCAACATTTAATTATAACAGAGCCTATGAAAAAAAAGAAGAGGAGCAACCGCACATGGACAAACAACCGTTAGGCAGCAAGGTGATTACGCAAATCGGAATTGTCGTTAGGGGATATTGAAGCCGTTTCGCAAGCCTACGCGGATTTCCTGGGCGTGGAGAAGCCCGCTTGGTTTTGGACGGATGCGGTGGAAGTAGCGAAGACGGAATATCAAGGGGCACCGTCTCTGGCTCGCGCGAAACTGGCGTTTTTTGATTGCGGCCAGCTGCAGCTGGAGCTGATCGAACCGGATGAGCATCCCAGCACTTGGCGGGACTTCCTGGAGGAGAAAGGGGAAGGCATGCACCATATTGCTTTTGTGATCGACGGGATGAAGGAGAAGATTCGATTGCCAAAGCCAAGGAAGCCATGGCTGCCAGATGGGGAACGGTGGACGCGCTGATTAATAATGCAGGGATCTTGCTGGCCCGGGACCAGTCGATCGAGCGATTGGAATTCGCTGCGGTGGAGAATACGTTCCGCACCAATCTGTACGGTCCGATGAAGATGGTGAAGCATTTCCTGCCGCTGCTGAAAGAGAGTGACCGCCCGTTTATTCTAAACGTATCCTCGGAGGCTGGATGCTTTGCCGGCGCTTACGGCGGCGACTATCCGTATGCGTTGTCCAAGGCGGCGTTGAACTATTTTACCGCTCAGTTGCGCAAGGAGCTGGTGCCGCAAGGGTTCGGCGTGTACGCGATGCATCCAGGCTGGATACGCACTCCGATGGGCGGCAGTCAGGCGCCCGGCGATCCACTGGATTCGGCGAAGGCGATCCTCGACTTGGCGGAAGGCAAACTGAAGGCGGATACCGACGCCGTGATGATCGGTATCGATGGGAAAGCGATGCCGCAGTAATATGGACGAACCAAGGGGCTGCCCACGTCATCGCAAATGACGAGTGGGTCAGCCCCTTCATTTTTCTAATCTGTTTCAATCCGAATCGCTTGCTTCTGCGCCTCGATACACAAAGCCGCAGCTTTAAAGGCATGCTCTTGGGTCATGGCGTTTTCCGTTCCGTTGAGGATATCCAAAATAAAAGCGCCGAAATAAGGGTAACCCACTTTCCCGGAGCAGTCATAATGGAATTCGCCTTCATGATTCACTAAATAGAGATGATTGCCGGAGGCTTCCCGGGCGATGTCGATGTATTTGCGAATTTCGATGTAGCCGTCCGTCCCCAAGATGAGGGTCCGGCCGTCGCCCCATGTCCCCAAACCGTCGGGAGTCAGCCAATCCACCCGGAAGTAGAAGGTCGCCCCGTTATCAGCGAGCAGCGTCGCATCGCCAAAATCCTCAAACCGAGGATATTCCTTGAACTTGTAATTGCCTACTTTGCTGTGGAGTACCTTCGCATCCTTTGCGCCTGCGTAATACAGAAATTGCTCGATCTGGTGCGACCCAATATCACATAAAATCCCACCGTAACAATCGGGGTCAAAGAACCATTCCGGCCTTGCCTGCGGATTGGCCCGATGCGGCCCAGTGCCGATGACCTGGACAACCCGACCAATGGCGCCTTCCTCGATCAGTTGGCCGGCAAATACTGCGCTCTCTACATGGAGGCGTTCCCCATAATAAATTCCCCATTTGAGCCCGGTCTCTTCCGTTTTTCGTCGCGCTTGTTCGACCTGCTCCAACGTCGTAAACGCTGGTTTATCCGCAAAGTAATGCTTGCCATGGTCCATCGTCCGGAGCCCGAGGGCGCATCGTTCTGAAGGAATGCAGGCCGCAGCGATCAGCCGGATCCCCGGATCTGCCCAAATCTCCTCCTCGGACGCCGCCGCCTTCGCTTGAGGAAACGTATCAATGAACCGCTTCACCTTCTCTGGGTCCGGGTCATACACCGCCGTGAGCTCCGCCCCGGCCTCGATCAACCCGTTGCACATTCCGTAGATATGCCCATGATCCAATCCGATCGCCGCAAAGCGGAAATCGCCTGCGCCAACGACCGGATTGGGCTTTCCTTTCGGCGCATAGTTCATGCCATCTTGCTTCTTCGTCATGGCGACTGCCCCTTTCGTGAATTAGCTGTTGCCCCCTGAGGTGATCGTATTCTCGCTAAAATTCTCGATGCTGGTCTTCTTCTCGTAAAAATAAGTTGCGTTCTGCAAGATCCCTTGCCGTGTATAAAAGGGACTATCCGGACCCAGCGGCAGCTTCACTGCTTGGCCGGTACTCGCGGATTGATATATCGCCGTAATCAGCTCCAGCGTCCTGCGGCCTTGTATGCCGTCGACCAGTACGGGCGTCCCATGTTCAATCGCATTCAGCACATCTTGAATTTGGCCGCGGTGACCTTCATGCGTCAGCTTCGGTTGCTCGTCGTAAGCCTGCTGTATTTTCGCCTCCAGTTCTACATCCGGCTCAGGGAATCCATTGGGCTTCGATAGCGAAGCAGCTACTTTCCACGGTGCAGACACCCGCGCATGCTTCCCCTGGAAAATCAACTGCTGCTCCTGCCCGTGATGCACGACGGAGCTGGTGAGCTGAGCCAGGGCCCCATTATCGTAGCGGGCGATGGCGATCGAGATGTCCTCCACCTCGGCGTTATCATGGGAGGTGTTGCTCATCACGGCAGTGATCTCCGCCGGCATACCGTTCATCCATTGAAAAATATCGATATGATGCACTGCATGATTCAGCGTGCAGCCGCCGCCTTCCTTCTCCCAGGTACCTCTCCACCACAGATCATAGTAACAGTGGCCTCTCCACCAATAAGAGTCGACTTGCGCGTGTACGATCGGCCCCATCAGCTTCGTGTCCAACACCTTTTTCAGCTTCATCATAGGGGTTGTGAATCGGTTCTGTGCGACGACGGATAATATCTTTCCGCTCTGTTCTGCGGCTTCGTTCATCCGATCACATTCCTCCAGTGAAGAAGCCATCGGCTTCTCCACAATCACATGCTTGCCCGCATTCAAAAAGGCGATCGCTGTCTCCGCGTGAGTATACGGCGGGGTGCATACGGAGACCAGGTCGATGTCGCTGCGCTGGAGCAATTCGGAATAGTTGGCATAGATGTCTACATCCAACTGAAATTCATTTGCCCTTTGCTGCGCCTTCTCTGGATAAATATCGCAGATCGCCACGATCCGGCACTGCTGCGGAAACTGTAAATACGCTTGAATATGGGCCGGGGATATCGCACCAGCCCCAATCACGGCTACATGAATCATTTGGGTTCCCTCCCTAGCATGGATGGGAATCGGGCCTTTCCGAGAACTCTCCGAAAGGCCCGATTCCGTATCTATTACTTCTTGTAGAACTCGTCGTAAGCCGCTTGTTTTCCTTCCATGACGGCTTTACCGCCCATGGCCATGTATTCCTCGACCTTCTGGTCATAGACCTTGTCGAATTGATCAGGTTTGGCCGTGACGATCTTCGCGAGCATTTCTTTTTCGAAATCCTCTAGAATTTTGGCATATTTAATCTCAGCATCCACCGCGATGTCTACACGAGGCAGGGTATATCCGTCATTCGTTCCGACTTGGATACTCTTGACGGTGAAATCTTTGAAGTCAGGATCGAAGGCGTTGGCGGCAATGTTCTTGTTAGGATCTTCGGTAGAAATGTATTTGCCGTTCAGGATGATGCAGTAATCGTAATAGTTGTACAGCAGGTTTTGAGCTTCCGGCGTATTCAACAGCAAAGGCAACCCGTCTTCGCTCATTTCGTACGAGACGCCTTCCTCCCCGTTTTGCAGCACGAGAATGTTGCTTGGGTCGGCCATCCAGTTCAAATATTTCACAGCCGCCTCTGCGTTTTTACTTGTCTTCGGAACCATGATGTACGCGCCAATCGGTTCATACACTGGCTTCGGATGCTTCCCGTCCGGAGTCGAGAACGGATCGATCGCCTCCAGTACCGCGTCCGGATTGTTCGCTTTCAAGTTGGCATAGTACCCGTTATAAACCGGCTCATTGGTGTTCGGCGTGCCGGCCCCGGCAATGCTGTTCACGACCTGTTGGGCAAAAGCTTGGCTGAAGTCGTCGCTAAGTGCGAAGTCCGGATCAATCAGCCCTTCATTATACATTTGGTTCAGCAGTCGGTAACCGTCTTTGCTCCCCGGTTGCAGCCATCTCGGTACCGCGTACAAATCTCGATCCGTGATTTCATCCCATTTCCAGAAGGAGTTGACGAGAGGCATCATGTGGAACACGTCGATGTAGCTGTAAGGGATGACCTTGCCGCCCGTCTTGCCGGGATCCTTCTCTTTAAAGGCGCGCATGGTATTCACAAATTCCTCCGTCGTTTGCGGGAGCGGAAGGTTCAGTTGATCGAGCCAGTCCTTGCGAATGAACGTCGTGCTTTGAGCTTGAATTACGCGCAGTGCCGGAATGACATATTGCTTCCCTTCAAATACGCCGTAGGGGAGGGAAGGCTCCAGCACTTTCTTTAAGTTGGGGCCATATTGATCGATGAGTGGTCCCAGGTCAGTTAGGCCTCCGCTTTTCACGTAGTTTTGCACGGTAGGCTTGCTGTACGTGAATACAATGTCCGGAGCGGAGCCCGAGGCCATCAGAACGTTCAGCTTATCGACCTCTTCGGCACGCGGCACCGTCACGAATTCAACGTCGATGTTGTTCGGGTCGCCAAAGCTCTTCTGGATGTATTGGGTCATGAAGTTATCCGTAATTGGCGGTTCCCCAGCTGGCGTATTGTTGCGGTCAAACAGCTCCACCTTTAAGGTAATGCGTTCCCCCTTCGGTGCGGATTCCTGGGAACTGTTCGTCGCTGCGGAATTCCCGCCGCTGTCCTTTCCGTTTCCGCTGGATGAGCTGTTGCTTCCTCCGCCGCAGCCTGCTAAAGCGAAGCTTGCGGCCATGACCAGCGCCGCTAAGGCGAACATCGAGGAGCGAAATGGTTTGCGCATGGTGTTGCCTCCCTTTTGAATTGGTTTAAATATAGTGACCTTCGGCTTGGAGGCCGAAGAGCAGCTATCCACATCGGGCTGCTTCCTGCCAAGCAGGGGGGAAGGACCTATCCTTTAATGGCCCCCTGCAACATGCCGGAAATGAAATATTTCTGCAGCCAAGGGTAGACCAGCAAGATTGGCACGGTAGCAAACATAATGCTGGCTGACTGAATGCCTTGAGGAATCGGCGTCGCGGCATTAAAGCCTTCCTGCGCCGTGGCATCGTTCACTTGGCTGTTGATGACCATTTGATAAAGCTTGAGCTGGAGCGGGTACAAATTTTTATCATTGATGTAAAACAGAGCGTCCTGAAACATGTTCCAACGGTCCACAGCGGAATAAAGTCCGATGGTCGCAAGAATCGGCAGCTGTAGCGGCAGTACGACCTGAAGCAGAAAGCGGAAATGGCCGCAGCCGTCCATCCATGCCGAATCCTCCAGTTCATGGGGAACGCCGGAGAAGGAAGTTCTCATAATAATCAGCAGGAACGCATTAATCATTAGAGGCAAGATGAGCGACAGGGGCGAATTGAGCAGGCCCAGCTCTTTGATCAGCAAGTAATTGGGGATGATCCCCGGGTTAAAAAACATCGTGACAATGATCAGCCCAAACATCACGTTTCGGCCTCGGAAGTTTCTCCGGCTTAACGCATACGCGGCCATAATGGTCATCACCAAGGCGACCGCCGTATAGACGACGACCAGTATCACCGTCAGCAACAGGGACCGCATCATGGAGCTGTCCCCGAATACGGCGGAATAGGAATGGAAGTTCCAGTCCACCGGCCACAGGAATACCTCCCCGGACATAATGGCCCGGTTGCCGCTGAAGGATAAGGCAAAGATATGGATCATCGGCAAGACGCAAAACAAGGCAAATAAGCCGATGAACACGATGACGAACGTATCGATCACTTTATCAACCGGATTCCGGATCACGCTTCGCTCCCTCCTTGACTAGAAGATGCCTTGCTGGTTTACTTTTCGGGATATGAGTTCGGCCGTGAGCAGCAGAATCAGCCCGATGACCGACTGGAACAATCCCACGGCGGTCGCCAGCGCAAATTGAGCCGATTGAATGCCCACCGTGTACACATAGGTGCTGATCACCTGAGCGACATCCATGACGTAGCCGTTCTGCAGGGCATACGGCTGCTCGAAGCCGATATCCGCCATATGGCCGATCTGGATAATAAACAGCACTACGATCGTAGGCTTAATCCCGGGGAGCGTAATATGCCAGATTCGTCTCAGCCGGCTGGCTCCATCGACCTCGGCAGCTTCATAAAGCTCCTTATTGATGCTTGTAAGCGCTGCCAAATAAAGGATCGTTCCCCAGCCTGCATAGTGCCAAACCCCGGCTCCCGTGTAGGTTAAAATCCACAGTACCGTGTCCTCGAGGAACGGGATCGGTCGGCCGCCGAGGCTCTTGATGAACTCGTTGACGCTGCCCGTATTGGTTGCGAGTAATTGAAGCACCATCCCGCCGACAATGACCCAGGAGATGAAGTGGGGCAAATACAGCAAGGTTTGGCTGACGCGTTTGTACCAATGAACCCGCAGCTCGTTCAGCATAATCGCCAGGATAATGGGAACCGGGAACGTTAGCAGAGAGAAGACGTTAAGCATCAACGTGTTACGCAGCGCCTTGTAGAATTGCGGCATCGCAAAGATCTCGCGAAAGACGTCCCATCCGACCCACTCACTGGCCCAGATCCCCTGAAAAATGTTGTAGTCCTTGAAAGCAACCACGACGCCCGCCATTGGAATGTACTTAAATACGATAAAGAATGTCATCGGCAATAGCATGAGCAGATACAGTGGCCATTGCCGTTGGAAGGCAGCCATGCTGTTCCGCCGTTTGACGGGGAGCGGGGCACGGGCCTGCCTGGTTTCCGTTTGCATCGGCATCCTCCTTTCGGGTGGTAAGTGCATGGCTTGGTTGCTGCTTACTATACAACAGGGGGAAGC
>NZ_JAWDJI010000183.1:0-13956 GCF_032465655.1 Paenibacillus sp. 3LSP
GCAGCGTGCCGACCGTCGCTCGCATTTTTGCTCTCGCGCCACGTGCTCAGGCAGATTTAAAACCGAGGGCTTGACAAAAACGTTCATAGCAACGGACTACAGAGACCTTATTGAGCTCATTCTGACGTAAAACTTCCGAAGCAGCACGAAATAAGGTCTCCACGGTCCGTTAGAATCCAAACAGCAGCAGCCAAGCGCAAATAACGGCTCTGATGTCCGTTAGATCAGGGGGAGTACAAGAGGTACAAAGCGGTTGAAGGGGGGGCGGGCCGAACAGGGAGGGTAATCCGCTGAATCAAGCACAAAAAAAACAACCCCTGCGGCTCATCACCGTCAAGGGTTGTCCTATCATCAAGTAAAGAAATGCATAATTGCCCTGCATTTAGGAATGCTATTATTTCGTACCGCGCTCCTCCGACACCTTCATGCGAAGGCGGGCGAGGAAGTCGAGCACGGGGCGCTTCGTTTTGCCGATCAGTCCGATGACTTCGGCACCGATTTGCAGGAAGAAGACCATGACGCAGATGACGACAAACGTCACCCAGTTCGCGTTGTACATCGCAGCCGACGACTGGATCACAGCCAGTACGCCGAAGAAAGCGGCGATGCCGTAAATGATCAGCACCGTCTGACGGTGGCTGAATCCGAGCTCACGCAGGCAATGGTGCAAGTGCCCCTTGTCCGGCGAGAAGATCGGCTTCTTCTGCATCCAGCGGCGCACGATGGCGAACATCGTATCCGAGAGCGGCACACCAATCAGGATCAGCGGCGTCAGGAACGACACGATCGCAATCTGCTTAAAGCCGAGCAACGATAACAGCGCTAAGCTAAAGCCGAGAAATAAGGCGCCCGAGTCTCCCATGAAGATTTTCGCCGGGTGGAAGTTAAAGTACAGGAATCCAATAATGCTGCCCAGCAACAACAGGCAAAGCAACGCCACCATCACATTGCCCATCAGGAATGCCATGACGGCAATTGTCCCGATCGCAATGCCAGAGACCCCAGCAGCCAACCCGTCCAATCCGTCAATGAGGTTAATGGCATTCGTCACACCAACAATCCACAGGATGGTGAATGGAATGGCCACCCACGTCTCCACTGCAGCATAGGTGTGAAATGGAATATTCGCAAATTCAATCCGGATATCAAATACGAACACGACCACGCAGGCCGTTGCAATTTGAATTAAAAATTTCAATTTTGCCGGCAAATCGTAGCGATCGTCCAAAGCACCCAGCAGCACGGTAATCGTTCCGCCTACTAGGAAGGCTTTGATAAAGTTCACTTCGCGTACCGTGAATACGTCAGGTAAGAATGGAAGAATCAGAAAAAACGCGATGACAAAAGATAAAAATATCCCTAAACCACCGAGTCTCGGCATAATTCGTGTATGCACTTTGCGCGCATTGGGCACATCCACGGCGCCGACTTTGACAGCGAATTTTTTTACGAGCGGCGTTAGGCCCAAAGCCAAGCCAAGTGATACGATAAACCCGATGATATAGATCATCAACATTCAATTTCGACCTCCAATTGTTCTGCACCGGAATGATTATACTCCGATTAAGGAGAAACACCAACCCCGCATTTGCGCAAAAAATCACAGTAATTCATGGAAATCGAGACTTTTAGCCCATTTTCGTAAGGTTTTCTTTCTCCCGCAGCACGCGTACGGCGAATTTCGGCAACGCCAGCATTCTGCGGAAGCGGGTAGGTTCCTTCAACAACCGGTACAGCCATTCCAGCCGAAGCTTCCGGAAGGCCATCGGAGCTCGTTTGGTTCGTCCGGAAATGACGTCAAAACTGCCGCCAACGCCCATCATGACAGGGACGCGCAGGACGTCTTTATATTTGGCGATCCAAGGCTCCTGCGTGTCTGCCCCCCGGGCAACAAACAGCAGATCAGGCGCGGCTTTGACGATTTCGTTGATCACTTCCGGGTCTTGGTCCGGACCGAAGTAGCCGTCACGATATCCCGCAATCGTCGTTCCAGGATATTGCAGAGCCAACCGGCGAGCCGTTTCCTTCACGACGTCCGGTGCTGCACCGAGCAGGTACACCTTCCAACCGCGGCGCTCCCCTTGCTTCATCAATTCGTGCAGCAGATCGTACCCTGGCACGCGTTCTGTCACCGGATCGCCGCCTTTTTGCGCGGCCCAGACCAGGCCCGTTCCGTCCGGCACAATCAGTTCGGCGGTTTTCATCATCGCTTTATATTCCGGATTCTCAATCGCCGCCATCATCATGATCGGATTGGCCGTAATCACATGGTGCGGCGTCTTGGCGGCGACCACCTCCGTCAAATAAGCGACCGTCTCCTTCATCCCCCATTTGCAGACGGGAACGCCAAAGACCGAAACCGTCGGGATACCTTCCTTGATCATCGTCATCACCTGTTCACCCATCACTTTCGTAAAAATTCAACGATCCGC
Organism: Paenibacillus sp. 3LSP; assembly: GCF_032465655.1. Classification (NCBI taxonomy): domain Bacteria; kingdom Bacillati; phylum Bacillota; class Bacilli; order Caryophanales; family Paenibacillaceae; genus Paenibacillus; species Paenibacillus sp. 3LSP. The sequence continues at coordinate 2,433 of NZ_JAWDJI010000183.1, forward strand.
CGCGCGGGCACCCGTGCTTCCCGCTTCAGTTCGGCAATTTGCGCGGCGTGGGTCTTGCGCCATGTCCCGGCTTCCTGCAGGAGGCGCTCCCCTTCCGCGGCCAAGATCCGCGGATCCAGCTCCTCCGCGGTCCCCACCGGGACGCTTCCGATGCGACCTAAGAAATGGTCGATCTTCGGGTCATACGAGACGCCGAGCAGCGGGACATTCTGCGAGGCGGCGTAGATCAAGCTGTGCAGCCGCATGCCGATCAGCAGGCTGCACTGGCTGACCTCCCGCAGCATATCCTGCGGGTGCTCCGCCTCTGGCGCAATGCTCACGGTGCACCCCCGTTCCGCTACATTTCCCAACCGTTCCATCACGAAGCGCGAAGCTTCGTCGTCACCTGGGAAATGGAAGGGCAGAAAGCGGATATGCACCGGCTTGCGGCGACAGAGCAGCGAGAGCCCCTCGGCCAGCTGCGTAAGATCGGTTCGCGATGGGTTCCAGAAGCGAACCGATACGCCCACGACCGGCAGCTCGGAAGCGGACTCCCCTTCCTCGCCGCGCCCTTCCGAGGAGCCATTCGCAGGCTCCCGAAGTGTCAGCCCCATCACCGGGTCAGGCACGACCTGGATGGCATCTTTGCCGCGCAGCCCCATGTCCCGGAGCAAGCTGGCCGATTCCGCATCGCGTACGGAAATATAGTCGCAGCGCCGGAACACCGAAGCGATCAAAGGCCGGAACAGCTTGCGGTTCACCGGTCCAATGCCTTGGGCATACACGAAGGTCGGCTTGCCGAGCCATTGCGCCAGCTTGATGATGCCCAGATAATACGGAATCGACTTAATCCCCGTCGCATCCTGCAGCAAGCTGCCGCCCCCGCTGATCAATCCGTCGCTGCTCTTTATAGCCTTCCTAACCTCACCGAGTTTCATCCGGTGCACAGCGTCCACCCCATATGTGCGGCTTGTCCATTCCGGATCGATGGACAGCACAACGGGCTTGATGTCCACGCCCGAGGTAAGGCCTTCTTCTTCCAACGCGGTCAGAATCGATTGAAGCACCGCTTCGTCCCCGCTGTTGCGAAATCCGTAATACCCTGATAGAACTATGGTTTTAGTAGCCGTGGCGACCATTTATCCCAGCACCTTTCAATGATTTGCCAAACGAGAACGGCAATCAAACCAATCACAAGACCAAGTCCGAGACCCAGAACATCGCGGATCAACGAAAGCACGGCCGGCGTGTGAATATGTGCGAACGTGTCGACCATCGACAATTGGCCCATCACCGCGATAATCATCGCAAACATCGCCCAGCGATAGCGGAACGCGGCAAACAGACCAACAATAAAGAGCGGATGTGCCAGTAAAAATTCTTTGTTCCGCGGCCGAACACCAAAGGTGTTCTCCAGGAAGGAACGGAAAGCCGCTTCACCCGGCAGCAACGTTCCCGCATTCCCGGTACGGGACAGGTAGTACAGTGCCGCCACACCAAGTACAGCAGCAACGACAACCCAGAGCACCGTAATTCGCATGCTAAGCCATTTACGCAATTCCTCCCAAACCGAGTTGCCCCGGTATAAGAAGACATACACGGCGATCAGCAGAATCGGCGCCAAATGCAGCAGGCTGACGCCGCGGAATTGATTCAGCACCAGGCTGTACGTAATGTTGTTCAAGAGTGCGATCACGAACGGTACAGCGAATAGGGACAGCAATGATGTTTTGATATACAACACAATTGTATGCGTCAGCCGCCGACCGCCCGAGAGGTTCGGATGCTTCTCTTGAAGCTCCTGCACCTTGCGGATCGCCAGCACCATCGCAATCGTTGGCGCGCTGATGGCGACGAACAGAGCTAATGCCTGTTCAAGCAATACAGGCTTCAGCACGTACAATCCAGCCGAACCCACCAAACCGATCACAAAAGCTGCCAGCGTAAGCGACGGCAGGAAACAAGAAATCAGCAGCGCCACAAACGCTACGCCCCCAAGCACAACCAGCGCCTTCAGATATCTTTGCCAGCTGGCATCGTGAATTGTGAAGGCTTCGGCTTGTCCCAGCTCAAATCCGTTGTTTTCGATTCGCTGCAACGCATTCCCTGGAGCTTGCAGCGAGCCGATCAGATTATCGATGGGATTCGTAATCGCCGCTTTCGCCGCATCTTTGGAAGCCGAAGCGTTCAAGTACACCATCCGGATGTTCCGGTCTTTCGTCGCCAGAACGAACCGATCGGCCAGTGTCATCTTATCTTGCGAAGCCTCCGCATCCGACAAGGAATGCAGGCGTACGACGTTATAGTCGATCAAGTAAGCCAGCTTGTTAAAGCCTTTTTGCGGCGCCTTTAAATTTTCGATGGCCGCGATGCCGATGTTGTATTTTTTCAATAAATCTGCAAAGCCTTGCAAACTATGCTTCGTCGGATCTTCGTTAAAGCCTTTCACCGCTTCGCCGTCGAACAGAATGCGATTCACCCCGTTTTCAGCAAAGAAGGCCAATAATTGATCCATCTCTTCCTGATCATAAGGGATATTGTCCGAAAGCCGCGGCAAAATCGTAAAGCCTTTCTCCCGCAGCATGTTAAACGCAATCGGATCTAGCGGCATCGGCTTCATCATCGCTTCTTCCATGCCCATACCGATCGCGAGCCCGCCATGATCTTGATACTGCCAGCTGGCCACCGGCACGTCCAGCTTGCGGAATGCCGCTTCGATCATCGGCTTCAACTGCGCTTCGTTCTCCGCACTTGTAAACGCCAGGTAGGTGTAATTTCCGCTATTCGTCACGACAGTACTATTCAGCTTCGCAACTTCCAACGAACTAAACACCATAATCCGGCGCGCTTTCACCAATTCGTCCAGCGTGCTTTCAAACATCGCCATGGTGCCCACGCCAGCTTCCTTCAGACGGTCCAGCTGCTCGTCCATATACGCCTGCGGATTCGCCTGATACGATGCGATATCCAGCAACCCTCGATAATTAAAGACGAACTCCACTTTGTTTGCGGAGGATTCCGTTTGAACCCGCTGCGCGATCACTGGCACAGAAGCCAGGATACCGACAATCACCAAAACCCACAACAATTTTCGGGAAGCGTTATTCCACCGCTGCCAACTTCGAATCACTAAGGTACCTCCTCAAAAATGCATGAATCCACATCTGTTATTTGTTTCCCCAACCTGCTTGCCGATTATTGATCGACGCGAGCAAGAACGTCTTCTTGAATCCGGTTCAGACGCAACTTGGCATCTTCTGCAGAAATGCCGCAAACGCCAAAATAGAATTTGATCTTCGGTTCCGTACCCGAAGGGCGCAGACAGAACCACGATCCGTCATCCAGCAAGAACTTCAGCACATTCTCCTTCGGCAATCCGTCCAGACCTTGCGAGTAATCCAGCACCTCGGATACACGTACGCCGCCAATTTCCTTCGGCGGGTTGCTGCGGAAGGCTTCCATCAATGCTTTGATTTGGGCCAGTCCGTCCTTGCCTTTCAATGTACGGGAAGCCAACGCCTCGCGGTAGTAGCCAAATTGCTGGTACAGCTCCTCCAATACGTCGATCAGGGTCTTGCCTTGGCGTTTGTAATAAGCCGCCGCTTCGCAGATCAACATAGAGGCTACAACGGCATCCTTGTCGCGCGCATAGTTGCCCGCCAGGTATCCGTAGCTTTCCTCATAACCGAACAAATAAGTATACTCACCGGAAGCCTCAAATTCGTTCATTTTCTCCCCGATATATTTGAAGCCGGTCAGCGTGTTAAACACCGCAGCCCCATAATGACGAGCAATCGCAGCGCCAAATTCGCTGGTTACGATCGTCTTCACGACCGCGCCATTGTTCGGAAGCGTTCCTCTTTCCTTCATTTGACTTAATACATAATGAACGAGCAAGGAGCCCGATTGGTTACCGGTAAGAATTTCATATTCTCCGTCCCGCGTGCGCACAACGGCCCCCATCCGGTCCGCATCAGGATCTGTACCGATCAAGATATCCGCACCTACTTGTTTACCGAGCTCGATTGCCATCGTGAATGCTTCCCGTTCTTCGGGGTTCGGAGACTTCACCGTTGGAAAATCACCATCCGGCAATTCCTGTTCCTTCACAATGTGCACTTGGGCAAAACCAAGCTTCTCCAAAGCACGGCGAACCGGAAGATTCCCTGTTCCATGCAGCGGCGTATAGACCACCACCAGATCTTTCGCTGCTCCGGAAGCCATGAGCTCGCGATTAACACTGGTGTTCGCTACCGTATCCGCAAAGGCTTCATCCTCGTCGGCGCCCAGCCATACGAGCAATCCCTTCGCTTCCGCTTCTTCGCGGCTTAACCGTTTGACTTGGGCGAAGGAAGCGACCTTCTGAATGCGAGCAATAACCTGCTCCGCTTCATGTGGAACGAGCTGGCCGCCTGTCGAGTTATAGACTTTATAGCCGTTGTACTCGGGCGGGTTGTGACTTGCAGTGATGACGATGCCGCCGGTCGCCTTCTGAGCGCGTACAGAGTAGGAGAGCTGCGGCGTTGGACGCAGCGACGGGAACAGCTTGGCTACGATCCCGTTGCCGGCCAGCACCAAAGCCGCTTCCAGTGCAAACTCCGGCGAGAAGTGACGGCAATCATGCGCGATGACAACGGAAGGCGCCCCGGCCTGACCCGCATGCGCTTCCAGAATATATTCGGCAAACCCTTGCGAAGCACGGGCTACCGTATAACGATTCATGCGGTTACTCCCGGCGCCGATCGTACCGCGCAACCCGCCTGTCCCAAACTCCAGGTCACGATAGAAACGGTCCTCGAGTTCTGTCGGGTTATTTTCCAAATCTCGTAATTCCTGTTTGGTTGCTTCATCGATTGTAGGGTCCTGCAGCCAGCTCTCCAGCTTCTCACGGACAGCATTACTGATTTCAGTCATGGATAGGTTCTCCTCCTTAAGTAATCACGATGACGCCCCATTAAGACAAGGCGAACATGATGTCTCCCTCAGCAACAACTTTATCGTCCACTTTGGCAATGGCATGGCCTTTACCAATGGAGCCCTTCATCCGGGTCACTTCGACTTCCAAGCGCAGCGTATCTCCCGGAACGACCTGCCCGCGGAAGCGGAATCCATCGAGTCCAGCCAAGAAGCCGATCTTCCCGCGGTTCTCCTCGACGTTAAGAATCGCAACAGCCCCAACCTGGGCCAGCGCTTCCGTAATCAATACGCCCGGCATGACAGGGTATCCCGGAAAATGCCCGGTAAAGAACGGCTCATTAATCGTGACATTCTTAATCCCAACGGCACGTTTGCCTTCCTCCAGCTCAATAATACGGTCCACCAGTAAGAACGGAGGACGGTGCGGCAAGATTTCCTGAATTTGGTTCGTGTTTAACATATGTACGTCTCCTTTCAGTTTAGGGCATGAGTTTCGGATGGGCGCATCCCAACTTGAATAAAAATGCGGGTATCCGTTCACACTGTAGATATCCTTCGCCTCTGCAGAAGCGAAGGTTAAGATAAGGGGCTTATCCGCAATTGACCCCCCGGTCGATTACGGATACAGCCCTTTTGACGGTTTTTCTCACCTAAGTCCCCCATCATTATACATTTTTCGCCTACAAAAAGAAAACTCCCGTTAGCCGAGAGTTTGTGGACATTTTTGTTATTTTCGTTCGGTTTCTTCTATTATATAGAGGCGATTTGAATGGCCTTATGGAGCAAAGACCAAGTCAAATACATGCTTCCAAGTTGCCCAGTTCCAAATATCGGACACTTCTTGTTTGCCAAACACAACATACCCTACGACCATACCTGCCGCCAGAGCCGCAACAAGAACGAGCAACACAAGTACGATCTTCAGGATGACGATCCAGGCCGGCCGTTTGCTCACCGGTTGACTGTCTTCACTCATGAAGCATCCCACCTATCCGCGCAAGTTGTTGGCTAGACCCATCATCGTTTCACCCGAGGTTAGCGCACGAGCTGTCAATTGGTAGGCGCGCTGTACCTGAAGCATCTCTGCCATCGCTTCCGTCAAATCTACGTTAGAGGCTTCCAGCGCCCCTTGGCGCAAGCTGGCCCGTTGTTCCTGCGGAAGGGTAAGGGAATCTACCATCGCTTCAGCAGGGTCAACCCCCGCAGCCAGAACAAAGAGGTTTCCGTCTTTTTGAACGAGGACATCCGGCTTCTCCGCCGTCAACAACGCGATTCGTCCGACTTCCGTTGTGCCTTCTCCATTGGTAGCCAGGATATTTCCTTCTGCATCAATGCTAAGCTTGGCATCGGACGGGAACGTGATCGGCTCGCCTTCGGCGTTCAAAACGACATACCCGAGTTGATTGACCAAGAAGGCCGACTCGGCATCATCTGGATCCGGTTGAATGTGAAAATCGCCGCCCCGGGTATATGCAACGATCCCTTCCGGCGACAATACGCTAAACATCGCATTACCTTGAATAGCCAAATCCGTCATATTGCCAGTCTCTTGAATCGAACCCTGAGCATAATTGACAGTGACCTGCGACATTCTAGAGCCAAAGCCCAGAGTGAATCCGGACGGTGTAGCCCGGCCCGGCAGATTCAGATCCGAAGTCTGGTTCTGCACCCGAGTCAGCGTGTCTTCAAAGTTAGCTTCTTTTCGTTTATACCCTACTGTGTTCGTGTTAGCGATATTATCGGCCAGCAAGTCCAACCGTTGCTGAATCCCGCTCATCGATACCATCGCGCTGATGACGGTGTTATTCATGCCGCACCTCCTGTATTAAGCAAAGCAACCAGACAGGATCACTGTACTTTGCCAATTTCATTAACTGCTTTATCCAAGCTTCTATCGTAATATTGAATAATTTTTTGGTTGGATTCATAAGCGCGTTGCGCGGCCAGCAAATCCACCATAGACTGGGCAGTATCGACGTTAGATACCTCAAGATAGCCTTGGCGCACCACAGCCCCATCCGTTCCAGGCACCAGTCCGCGGACTCCCGCCGCCTCTTCATCCGCCACCCGGAAGACGCCGTTGCCTTCACGGACAAGCTGGTAAGGCTGCTCTACCACGGTAATCCCCAAAGTCCCCAGGTTCACCAGGGCACCGGTATTATCCACGGCCGTTAAATTACCCGCTTCATCGCTGGACAATGTGTTCACAGACAAGCCCGCATCTAGAATAATCGGATTGCCGTCGGTGTCCAACACCCGATAACCGGTGGATGTTCTCAGTTCTCCCGCCGCATTCACCGCGAAGCTGCCATCCCGGGTATATCGTACATTCCCCTCGTTATCTTCCACGGCGAAGAAGGCTTGCGGTTGATAAATCACTTCGCCGTCCGCAGTCACGAATTTACCGGAGGCGTCAAACGCATAAGGCTCACCCGTCTCCGGGTTCTCCAAGCCAAGCTCCGAGATCAAGGCAAAATCGGTATTCTTCCCGGTTTCCTTCAAATCTCCTTGCGTAAACGCCGGCAAGCTCTCTTCCGCAAACACCCCGGTTACCAGCTTCCCGATTTGCTTATTGTTCCCTGACTGCTTGTCCCCCATCAAGGAAATCAACATTTCGGGAAAAGAGCGCGCTACGGTGTTCACCGATTTGTAGCCCGGTGTGTTGAGATTGGCAATATTCTGCGTAACTGTATCATGCCGCCGTTGTTCAGCGATCATGCCGGATGCTGCGGTATAGAGACCTCTTAGCATGACTTACCTCCAGACGCTATGTATTCGAAATGCCCTATTGTTCTGAGCAATTCATTCCTCTTTATTATATCGGACGATTAGAACTTTCTTCTTAGCACCTTGTCCAAATTATCGAGCATAATCCCCGTACCCTTAACCACACAGTGCATTGGATCTTCCGCAATCAGCACCGGTACGTGAAGCTCTTCGGCCAGCAGCTCGTCCAACCCGTTCAGCAGAGCGCCTCCCCCGGTCAAAATCACGCCGCGGTCAATGATGTCGGCGGACAATTCCGGCGGAGTGCGCTCCAGCACCGATTTAGCGGTGGTAACGATGGAGGATACCGGGTCAGCCAGCGCCTCCTGAATCTCATTCGCTGTGATCGTCACGGTCAGCGGCAATCCGGATACCATGTCCCGTCCGCGGATGTCCATCTCCGCCTGCCGTCCGTTCGGGTGCACCGTTCCGATTCCAATCTTGATATCCTCTGCCGTCCGTTCCCCGATCAACAGCTTGTACTTCGTTTTAATATATTTAATTATGGCAGCATCAAACTTGTCCCCAGCGACTTTAAGCGACGAGGCCGTGACGATGTCTCCCATGGAGAGCACCGCCACATCCGTCGTCCCGCCGCCGATATCGACAACCATGTTGCCGCTCGGTTCGAAAATGTCCATGCCGGCCCCAATTGCGGCCGCTTTAGGTTCCTCTTCTAGATACACTTCTTTGGCACCGCTGTGTTCGGCGGCTTCGCGAATCGATTTCTGCTCAACCGACGTAATATTCGTTGGCGCGCAGATCAGAATTCTCGGATGGCTGTACCAGCTGCGTCCACCCACCCGGTCGATAAAGTACTTCAACATCGTTTCCGTAATTTCAAAATCGGCGATAACTCCGTCCTTCAAGGGACGAATTGCAGTGATATTTCCAGGCGTACGTCCTACCATCCGCCTAGCTTCTTCGCCAACGGCCAGCACTCGTTTCCCATCGCTGTCAATGGCGACGACGGAAGGTTCGTCAAGTACGACTCCCTTTCCCTTGATATGAATCAGCACATTGGCCGTGCCTAAATCAATCCCAATATCCTTGCCCATCATTCGATCCCCCAAAGCGTATTTTTGTAAATCACGGAAAGGACGTAGCGGTCCTACCTCATGTGATATGGCAGAAGTGTCCCGCTGACTAGGTGTTGTTAATCGACAAAAGTCGAAGAATATTGCGAAATTTCGGGATAAATGGATGAAAATCCACATCATCTTATACCATATTTAAAAATACCATACTTTAGGGGATTGATTCAATGATTATCGTTATATGAGCGAACTAAATAAATTCATTACGCTTTAATTCACGGAGCTAATCACCTCGCGTTTGTTTTGACCTTTTTTCTTATACTTGATCTTCGTTGCTTCACCGCCGCGCAAGTGTCTAATCGATTTGTGATATTCGAGAATGTGCTTCACCTGATCCGCTAAATCCGGATTAATCTCCGGCAAACGTTCGGTTAAATCCTTGTGCACCGTGCTTTTCGAAACGCCGAATTCCTTGGCGATCGTCCGAACTGTGTGCCGTGTCTCCACGATGCACCGTCCAATCTTTATCGTCCGTTCCTTGATGTAATCGTGCACGCTCCCGCCTCCCTCAACTCGAGATAGTTTGGTACATTATATGAGGGGCGGGCTTAGATATTCTTTGTTTCCAAGCGTGACAAGCCTTTGCGGGGCCTTTTATTTTACCGTTGGTTACTAAGGGAGTAGCTGCAGCTCGGTTGGAACAAGTGAAGTGAAGTGCGTAAAACGGAGTAATGGAGTTACCATCTTCATGCTTCATAAAGGACTTTTTTGGCCTTATTTGGGCGTTCGAGCTTGATCTGCACGAGATAAGGACAAAATAGGCTCTTATTTGTCTCGATCCTCAGGAAAACAAGCCTTATGAGGCTTGGATCAAAAAAATAAGGCCAATATTTTCCCTTATTTACTCGGGAAGCCGGAATTTCCGGTAAATAAGGCCTTTTTGTACCCTTATTGCGAATGAGGACAAAAAAACGGAGAGCTCTTCGCTCTCCGTCAGGCCTGCTGCCGTAGTCCTCGATGTTTGGATCGGCTGGCAGTGCCTTCACATGGGATGGATGGGTTATTGCAAAACGTTAGTTTTTCGGAAGTACAGATTCCGGATTCACCAGCTCGCCATTTTCATAAATTGCAAAATGGACGTGGTTATCCAAATCCTTCTCCACTTCGTTGCGGCCAGCGCTGCCGATAATGTCGCCTTGCTTCACTTCGGCATCCTTCTTCACCTTAACTTCGCCTAAGCTTTCGTAGACCGTCTTCAGGTTATTGGCGTGCGTAATTTCCACCACATACCCGAGGAGCGGCACTTCTTCAACCCGCGTCACTTTCCCGCTCATCGCAGCCGTGACTTCGAAAGGCTTGCGGTCTTCACGCGCCAAGTCGATCCCGGTGTTTGGCGTAAACGTATCGTTGTACTGCACCAGGGCGGCTTGATGTTCTTCGGCCGTGCCATCCTTCTCATAGAACGGCTTCACCACACTAACTTCGGCGGCATTCACTACCGGCCAAGCGAGATCTTCGGAGGAGGCGATGACTTCGGTTGCTTCTTCCTCTGTCGTTCCCTCTCCCGTTGCGGCTTCCTCTTCGCCAGACAGGTTTACGGTGTCGGTCACGCTGGCGGGGGTCGAGTCCATCGGCTTGTTGCTCGCATCCTGGTAGACCCACACTAAGGTTAGTATAATTGCCGCTGCCGCCACATACGCTGCCGGGTAAACCCATCTCTTAGACAATAATCTCTTCCACGCGGATACCGGCTTTACCGGTTCTCCCAGTCCCATTTTAGGAGATTCCTCGTGACTTGTTTTTTTCTGGTTTTCATTCATTTGCTCATCACCTCAGTAACCAGTGTTACCGGGGTGAACTCTTTTATACTTCTTCTATATACTTTTTTTTCAGAAAAAAGAGAAACTTCGCCTTCCATCATCTACTTGAGAAAATGGGAGACCTGCTGAAACGAGATTCCCGTGTAGTAGTGTTTGAGGATTTGCGTGGTCGTATAACCCTCTTTCGCCATCCCGTTCGCTCCCCACTGACTCATGCCCACCCCGTGGCCGTAGCCGTAGGTGGTGATCTTCACCGTATCGCCCGTCACCGCCAGCGTAAACTGGCTGGAGCGAAGATCCAGCTTCTCCCGGACTTCCCGGCCAGTGTATACCTTGTCGCCAATGCGAATCTCTTTCACGCGATGCCCGGTCGTCCAAGAGAGAATCTTAAACAGCTTATCGGCTCTTAGCTTCGATGCCGCCGCTTTCGCTTCGGTTTCTCCCTGGTCCAACGCAGCCAGCGCCGTCTGAACCGGCTCCGGCACTTTCTGGCCTAGCTTGGCGTAAAGCTGGGGGAGCGGCATTTCCACGGTTTCGCGGTTGTTCGGATTGATCGCGGCATCCCAAGGGCTTGGCACGCTGCGCAGATAAGGAATTTTCAGCGACCAATATTCCTCGGAGTTCTCTGTGTATCCGCCGCTGGAAGAGAAGAAAGAGGCCGTGATTGGCTGTCCGCGGAACGTCATCACGATTCCTGCCGTCTGCCGGACGGCTTCGCGCAGCTTCTTCAGCTCTGCACCCTTCCCCCGGTTCGGCCACTCTTCTAATTCGGAACGAGGGAGATAGACTTGATGTTCAATGGTGTCGTTAACATCCGCGGCTTTGTTCCCGGTGCCTGAGGTCTCTCCAGCCGCCAAGCGCTGGACGATAAAGGTACGCGCGGCGATGGCCTGCGCTTTAAGTGCCGCGAGCTCGAAGTCCGCCGGCATCTCGGCGGCGAGGACGCCGGTGACATACTGCTCGAGCGGCACGGTCTCGACCACGCCGGTGCGCGTGAGATAGACG
>NZ_JAWDJI010000184.1:0-4285 GCF_032465655.1 Paenibacillus sp. 3LSP
AGTAATTGCAAAACAACCAGTACGGGTCTCAAGTTATTTGGATGGAACTTTAGTAGGGGATAATATGGATCAACGTTTTGGAAAAGTATTGAATCGTAGATCGTACATGAGAGGAGGATAGTTTAATGAATGAGAAAACTCGTGTATATCTTGCATTTTCTGATGAAATTGTCGAATTGACAAATAATTCTTATCTGAGATTGATTGACATTAATATAGGTATGCCAGTGGCAAAAAATGAGTTTGTTGAATTTTCTGGCACGAATGGAAAGCGTCTTTCGAACAGCTCGTTTGACGCTTTTCCTATTACTCTCTCATTTGATATTCGAAGTAGAGAGCAATCAATGTTTGACTTAGTTTTACAAAAGACGGAACTCCGCGAATTGTTTACTAGAGAACCAGAATTTTATCTAATTTACAGCAAAGAACCAGGCAAAAAATATCGAGTAGTTTATGATTCTATTGACGACGAAAGAAAAGGCACAATTTACACAAGATATACTGTAAATCTGGGAGCTATCAGAGGATATTCTGAATCAATCGCAACCACTTTAACGGATTTCAATCTAGAAGAAGAATGGCAGTTCTCGCAAGGTCTAGTGGCGGAAGATTACAAGTACACGCATCAGACTAGTCACTTCATTATTTACAATGCTGGAAGCTTTGAAATTGATCCACGTGAACATTATCTGCGGATCGCATTAGAAGGAGAATCAGAAGGAAATGTGACGATTTTCAATAAAACAACTGGCGATCGATTTATTTACTATCCATCACTTTCTACGAATCTCGGACAGACATTAGTCTTGGATGGCGTGATTCCAAAATTGAACGGTGTAAGTTGTGGGATCAATACGAATCATGGCCTAATCAATTTGGTTGAGGGAGCCAATGAAATCGAGATCCAAAATATTACTCGCGTGAAATCTTCATGGGATTTCCGTTTCTTATATAAGTAGGTGATTGAGTGACTGATTTAATTATTCGAAATTATGAACAAACCAAAGAAGAAATCCTTGTCGGTTATGACAAGGGTTCTTTTTATGAAAACTGGCAACAAAATGAAACGTGGGAGATTGGCTTTACCGTTACCAGCAATTCGTTGAATCAAGAAGTATTTGATTTAGTTGAATACGAGTCTTCTGTTTTCTACAACGGACAGGAATTTATAATCAAAGAAATGACTCGCAAAGCACTTGGACAGTTGTTGACGAAACAAGTGGTTGCGACACATATCTATTACACGGTTCAAGATGGCTATCAGTACGATACAGTAACTGGTGCGAGATCTATTAGCCAGTTACTCACGCATATATTTAGTGCAGGGAGTCGTGGCTTTTCATGGGAAGTCATTGATCCAAACAAGAAATTCCTTACAGTCGAACAAGAAAACTTTGGTAATGCGAATTACTTGAAGCTGATCAATGAGATTCTGTCTGACTATAATGCAGTTGTGATTCCGAATAATAAACATCTAACTTTCTATCCTGCCAGTGAGTACGGCCAGCGGACGGAAGAACAGATTCGCTATAAATACAATACAGATGAAGTGTCATTCGATATTGATACGTACAGTCTAAAGACACAAATCAAAGGCTATGGAAAATTGAAGGATGGTGCAAATACTGAGAATCCTAAAGATAGTGACTATAGATTTACTCCTATCACTTACACAAGTCCTGAATCACAGAAGTGGGGAATCAGGATACAAGATCCTGTTAAAGATGAACGGTATACTGTATCAGGAAACATGCTCGAGCGGTTAAAGACAGACTTGCAAGATTATCCAAGTATTTCGGGATCCGTAACCTTAAAATGGAAAATCAGTCCCAACAAAGGTGACCATGTCCCATTCATTTATGAACCTTTGAATACCAATACGTACATTCAAGTGGTAGGAATCAAGACGTATCCAGCGATACCAAATAAGCCACCAGAAATCACATTGAGCAACACAAAGAAAACAATGACGTCAATACTCGCTGAAATGGCACAGAAAGGAGTGATTTGATGGGGTTATTAAAATTAATCAGTAACCGTATCTCTACGGAATGGAAAGAGAAATTTAATAAAAACATTGATTACCTCAATGATCTTGAAAAGAAACTATCTGATCAAGACAAAACAACGAACAGTCGTATTGATAATCTCGTAATCAACTCGGGCGGTGATTCACCAAACGAAGTAGTGGATGCACGGGTAAACAATAGAGGAGAAACCTTTCCTACGTTACACGGCAGATTGGTAGAACATGAAAACCTGACAGATGAACAAATTAGTGAATTAATTACAAATGCCGCTAGTCAAAAAGCACAAGTGGAGCAATTAAACAAAGCAGTCCAACAAATCATTGGAGGGTATAACGAACCTATCAATATTTATGTTTCAAAAAATGGAAACGATCAGACTGGAGATGGATCCCAAGAGAAACCATTTCTCACGATTCAAACTGCAGTTAATTCAGTTCCGCTCATTACTACATCATCTGTCACCATCTGGATTAGCGATGGGGTGTATTTGGAAGATGTATTTGTCAATGGTTTAACATTTAGAACGTTTGTCATACGTCCTCTAAATGATACTAGCATGTTAGACCCTCAAGTGTCTGATTGTCCAGTTAAAGTTAGAAGTATTATGTTCGCAACATGTACTGGCTATTGTCAAATCGTTGGAATGCAGATCGTTGACACTGCAAATTCTCCTCTCTTTCAAGGAAGACAGTATGGAATTGTCAATGAACAGAGTGGCTATATGGCTATTAGTCAGTGTAAATTTGCGGAGAATACTAAATCATTGGCATATAACGCTGTATACGTAGGTGGGACTTCTAAGATGAATATGTATGGTTCAACAACATTCATTAATCAAGACATAGCTGTGCAAGTTCGTTTGCTATCAGAGTTTAGCGTGGGCGACTTGAAAGGTTCAGGCAATAGCATTGGGGTGTACGTTGATGCAGCAACTGCTAGATATGCCAAGCCAGCTGCAGGATTTGCAACAACTGAAAATAAAATTATCGGCAGAGGTTTGATTATCAACAATGGGCAGGTGTTAAGTTGATGGTTTATAAAATGAATGAATCGATCATTGTGATCCAAGCGGAAGCAATTAAGCCCAATGATACGAATGTTGTTTTTTGGTCGCATGATCGAGGAACGGCTAAGCTTCGAATGAAGTTAGTTCGGAAAAACGGCATCCCTCAAAGCTTACCCGAAGGAACTACGGTTCCTATTCGTCTGATATTTAAATCTGCAACAGCAGAAGACGGATATGGAAAACATGACTATCTTGCCACCATTGAAGATCGTGTGAATGGCATTGTGTCTATCGTATTAGAAGATAATATTTTAGGATATGTCGGAAAAGTAGAAGGTAGCGTATATATTGATTTCCCAAACGACCGCTCGTTAGATACAGCTGGTCGTTTTACTTTTGACATCAAACGCAGTCCAATCGATGATAGTACGCCAGAATTGGAAGATTATTATTTCAATGGTTTCAGTCAGACCATTGATAAAATCGAGAAAATTCTAGCTGATGGAAAGCAAGAGATTGATCAGAAAATTGCGGAATCTGAAACGCAGATTGATGCGAAACTGAAAGACACAAACGACAAAATCACGAAAGCCAATCAAGATGTCGCAACTCTCAATACTAATATTGATAAGGCAAATGATCGTATTGATCAAACGAATCAGCAAATCGGCGATCTCGGCAAGTTGAAGAAAATGTACAGCAATAGCATCGACTTCGGGGACTATGATTATAGTGGGAATCCGAATTTAATAATACCGTTAAAAGCTAGTAATTTTTATACGCAGTCTGGTGTTACTGTGGAAGATGCTGGGAATGCCTTAAAAGTAACTTTCACTAAAACTGATGGGGCTGCTTTTTTAGAATCTATGAAAAATATTCCAGCTTTATTACCAAATACTCAATATACATTAAGTGCAGATGTTACCGTTTCTGAGGGATACACAGGAAAACTAGAAAATTTAAGGTTAGGTTATAGGAAAAGTCCTAACGGAACGATTATATTACCGTTAACAGGTAAAGATGCTTCTGTTGGTCAGAAGACTAGAATATATACAACAGCCAATTCTAGCGCTGCAACAGACCCATCAAAGTTTGATAGAATGTACTTCACAATTAATACAACATCAACAGAACCATTTGTTGGAACGGTTTTAATCGAAAATATTAAAGTTGAGCAAGGAACAAACGCTACACCATACCAGCCCAACTTACTAGATGACCCTTACTGGCTAGGTAAAGCGCCTTTGGG
>NZ_JAWDJI010000185.1:0-20659 GCF_032465655.1 Paenibacillus sp. 3LSP
TGCGTATATACAACGCCATGATAGCTTGGATCCGGCTCGGTCAAGCCCGGGAATTTCCCGCTGGCCGCCCAGTCGAATTTCCCGCTGTCGACGATGATGCCACCGATCGAAGTGCCGTGCCCGCCGATAAACTTCGTCGCCGAGTGCACAACGATGTCCGCCCCGAAGTCGATCGGACGCAGCAAATACGGGCTCGGGAACGTATTGTCGACGATCAGCGGAATCCCGTGCTCATGGGCAATCGCCGCGACCGCTTCGATGTCCAGCACGTCGCCCTTCGGATTGCCGATCGTCTCCGCATAAAGCGCCTTCGTCTTATCCGTGATCGCTGCACGGAAGTTCTCCGGATTCGAGGAATCCACGAACTTCACATGCACGCCAAGCTTAGGCAGCGTAGTGGAAAACAGATTATAGGTGCCGCCGTACAACGAGGTCGAGGAGACGATTTCGTCACCCGCCCCGGCAATATTTAAGATGGAGAAAGTGATCGCTGCCTGACCCGAGGCCGTCGCCAATGCCCCGACGCCGCCTTCTAGCGCAGCTACACGCTTCTCGAACACGTCATTGGTTGGGTTCATGATCCGCGAGTAAATGTTGCCGAATTCCTTCAAACCAAACAGATTCGCCGCATGCTCGGTATCGCGAAAACCATAAGACGTCGTTTGGTACAGCGGGACCGCACGGGAGTATGTAGTGGGATCGATCTCCTGGCCGGCGTGAATCGCCAGCGTTTCTGGGGCATATTGACGCTCTTCAGACATGGATAATTCCTCCTTCAAATCTTCGAAATCATGAGAAATCGAGAATGTTTTTTCATATTCTCTCACATCTCTTCGGATTTGAAAATAGGAAATCCGATAAATTTTATATGAATTATTCAATTTGAGCTAAACCCGTTGATATTTCCGGATAAAATAAGCATCCTCGAACGTCGGCTCCCCTTCGTGGAGCTCTGGGAACAAGGGGGCTTCCCCAACCAGCTTGACATAGATGCCTTCCGCCGTTTCCCGGAACTCAATCAACCCGTTCTCCGGACATTGATCAAATTGCTCGCGCGTCAGCATCCCTTCCCATACCCGGTAGGGCAAATCTGCCATCCAGGACGTTTTTCCGCCGTAAAAACGAACCTTTCCCTGATCTAGCCACAGCACATCATCCGCTGCTTCCTCCCATTCGCTGAGTTCATGCACCGCCGCGATGACCATTCGTCCTTCGGCATACCGGTTCAAATAAGCGATCGCCAGCTTCCGCTCTCCGGTGTCCATGCCGTTTAGCGGCTCATCGAGAAGCAGGAAGCGCGGAGCAGCGAGCAGCGACTGGGCCAGAGCGACCCTCCGCTGCACGCCGCCGGATAAGCGCTTGAGCTTCGTGTCACGATATGCTTCCAGCCGAAAATCACGAAGCAGCTCCTCCGTTCGCTCCGAGTGAAAAACACCCTTCAGCTCAGACAAATAATTGAGCAGCTTGTGCGGCGTCATATTTTCATACAGCTCAACTTCGGACGGCACGTATCCGATTTGACTGCGTACCAGCGGCAGATCGGCCAGCGCCGACCGCCCCTGATAGAGAATTTCTCCTTGATCCGGCAGATTTACCGTCGCCAAAAGCTCCAGCAGAGTAGTTTTTCCGGCTCCGTTCACCCCAACCAGCAAGGTGATCCCCGGTCTCAACTTCAATTGGTCGATCTGCAGGATAAATCCGCCGATCGGGCGTTCCCGCAGCCCTTCGATGTGAATCATCGCTGAGCACCATCCTGACCGATAGCGGTTCTCAGATTCCGACTGCGAAAATATGAGCGGAACAACAGAAGAACACCAACCAGCAGACATGCTGCATTCATCACAATTCCTGTCTCCGCCCCGGCAGTCAGATTCATCGAAGCCATCTGGTCGAAGAGAACCAGCCACAGAAGGTAGACGCCGACTGCGGTCCACACCCCCGCCTTATGTCCGTAACGAAACAACACGTACATTGCTGCTCCTCCGATGAGCAGAGAAATCCCTAACCATTCCAGCAAGAAAGGAATCAATGGCAATGTCGCTTCGCCGACCGTCGCCACACGAATGCTCACCACGATGGAGCTGATCAGCGCCCAGCCCACGACCATCGCCATGATCATCAGCATGCGGCTGTATATGACCAGCGCCGGCGGGTAGGGGGTCACGCTCTCGATCGCGCGCATGCCGCGATCCCAGCTGCGATAACTGTATAGCATCGAGGCGATCAGCATCAGCGGGGTAATCAGAGAGAAAAATCCCGGCACCCGATCCCCCAGCAACTCATTGCTCAGCGGATGACGCGGATCCACCAAAAAGACCAGCATCAAAAAGATAGCTGCCCCCGTCAACATCAACGAACGGCGGTTCAAACGAAATTGACTCCGCAGCAACCGACCTAAGGTGGGCGGTTCCACTTCAGCATTAAAATCCAGCGATGCCGCCGCATTTTGCGCTTGAAGGGCGGCGAATTCCGGCTGCAGCGCCTGGATCAGCGCCGCGGTTTCCGACGGAGTTGGTCCCGGCTGCAGCGCCTGCCGCAGCGGCTCGCGCAGCTCCCGCTCCAATTGCTCCAGCTCTTTATCAATGGATCGTTCCATGCATCGGCACCTCACTTTCCTTTTTTCCATGAATTTTAGGGACCTCATCGTCTGAAACCGATAACGGCGAGTCTGCTGAGCGGGACAGCACCCGCTTCAACTTGCGCAATCCTCCATAAAGGTGCGACTTGACGGAGCTCAGCGGCAACCCCAGCAGCTCTGCGATTTCCTGCAGTTTTAGATCATGGAAGAAGCGCATGCGCACGACCTCTTGCTGCAGTTCCGGAAGCATCGTCATCGTCTCGGCCAGCTGCTGTACCGTCTCCTGCCGTTCGATCAATTCCTCCGCCCTTGGTGACGGATCGGTATCCTCCGGAATCGTGTCGATCCCCGCGTACTCTGAACGGTAGGACGCGCTGCGCCAATAATCTCGGCACAAATTCAGCGCCACTTTATAGAGCCACGGGCGAAGCTGCTCCATACCGCCATGCCTTTTCAGGTGGCGAATCAGCCGGATAAACGTCTCCTGGACGATATCCTCCGCTTTCCCCCGATCCTTAAGCTGGCTGGTAACATAGGACAGCAACGGTCCGTGGTACCTCGTTACCAGCAGCTCGAACGCTTCTTGATCGCCGGCAGCCATTCGCTCGGCCAACAGCGTGTCCGAAATCATTGTTTTTCCCCCTCCCCCTAATTTCTATAGTAGGTTGTTCCATATCAATCAAACGCCCTGCCCTGTAGGCTCTGTAAGGCGAGAGTTATTCCTCTTCTGCGCTAATCCAGCGTTCTCTCCTGCCCATCAACCAAACGGCAAAAGCAAGCAATAGCAGCGATGCGATCAACAAGCCGATTCGATTTTGTGGAAAGGAGTACGACTTCTTTAAATAGCTCGCATACAACGTCCAACGGCCCAGCCAATCGCCAAAACTAAGGGAGTCCATAACCCAGACGGCGAAGCCAAGCACCAAGCCGCCGTATATACGGCGAAACAGCACGATTCCAACTATCGTTAAAGAGTTAAGCAGCACATAAGCCGGCAGGTTCTGAAGGATCAGGGAGTAGACGCTCATCTCGGCCCTCGGTATAGCCTCTGCGCCGTTCCAAGGATGACGGATGGTCCATATCCCCCCGAAAAACCACGCATAGACCGACATCAGAATGACCCCTAACCCGACTGTCAGCAGAAGTGAAAGCAGCCATTTTCGGAAAACCAGCTGTCCTAAAGACACGGGGTACGTCGCGAGAACCTCCATGCCGCCTCCAATGTCCCGCTGGAACAAGAGCAGAGGCAGGAGCACCGCTACCGAGAACATGGCCATTTCCGAGAAGTAGTATACATTTCTTGGCCGTTCGGGATCCCCCAACAAAATGCCAAGCAGATAAAGCACAAACATCAGCAGCGTCAGCCAGGTAATCGGTTGCTTATGCACCTTCAGCTCCAAGGTCCATCCGCGGAACCAGCTGTTTCGGCTTCGATCGTTAGTTGGCGTCGGCATCATCATGCATCACCTGCTTCCATACTTGTTCCCATTCGGTATACGGAATCGGTCCCGTCCGTCCCTCAGGATCATCCACTTGGGGGATTTCCAGCCCCTTGGCGTAAAAATGGTTTAGAACCTGTTTCACCTGATTATTTTTCCCTTCATCCAGCGCTTGAGCCACCTGCGTTGCCATCTGCAAACCAAGATGATTCGGGTCGGTCTCATCGTTCGGTTCCATTATACTGTACAGCAGGCTGCCGCCGGCGCCTTGCTTCAGATCCTCTGCCGTGAAGTCTCTATGCTCCCGGAAATATATATACCACATCAAAGCCCGAATCTGCGGACGCACGTCTTTTGATACATCCAGAATGTTGTATTCTCCTTCGCTTGAGCCCAGCAGCATCGAATTCATCAGCATGTTCGTATACTGCTCATGTTCCGTGACCAGCCAGATCAAGTACCCGGTCTTATTCTCCAAGTCAGGCGAGTGGTTATCATCCAACGGCAGCATAAGCAACTGGTCTAGCTTGGGTTCCCAAGGTTCAACCCAGCTTTTAAAATAGGCGTACTCGTTCGCCCACGTCTCCAGCAGCTTCTGTGCTCTTCCCACGTTATAAGGGGTGGTCACGAGCCGAACCGGCAATTTCGGATTGGCCACCTCCTCAAACTCCCCGCCGTATAACTTCACGAATGCCGACGAGTTGCCCTCAAACACTTGTCCTTCCGCGGTCTGCTCCACCTGCTCCAGGTTCCCGTAGAGCTTGGTCTCAAATCCGGTCGCGGTAATTCGAAAATCAGCGGACGGCAGCAGCCAACCGCCAAAATCTGATGCGATGTTGATGGCCTTTTGGCTCGTATTTTTAACGTAAACCGGATAATCTCCCGGCAGTGGATACCAGGCGATATATCCCGGGAGTCTAACGTTTTCTCCTTTGACGAAAGCCAGATACGCTCCTTCCGTATAATCCTCGGCCACGTAATCCATCACTTTTCCGCTGTAGGCCACCTCGACCTGTACCGCGTCATGGGCAGACAGAGGGGCGGATAACTTGAGCGTCAACTTCTCTCCTTCATGCGAAAACGGAACGGCTTCCCCCTTCACCGTGACATGGTCTACATGGAACGTCCGATTTAAGGTAAACACCAGCTCGCTGCGTCCCGCTAACTCCCCCGCAGGAATATCCATGACCGTCTTGATGTTTAACCGATCATCCGGCTCCCGCTCGAGATCGATATCATATCTGTCGATCCGAATCGTTTCCACCTTCAGTCTTTGGACATCACCCGTGGACAGGACAGCAGGGTCGTTTAACTTGGCATAGAATTCACGATTTCGCTCGCTCCAAACAGACAGATAAGGGAAAAAAGTTCCCGCTGCGAGCACCAAAGCCAATCCCCCGGCTACCCAATTTCTGCGCTGATAAGCCGTGGGACGCAGCCGATTCAGCAGGAACACACCGGCTGTTAACAGCAGCAGCGTAAACGCCAGAACAAACCAGCGGGATATCGCCAGATCGTCTGCGATGAGACGAATCCCCCATGTTTCAGCATCGGGGTCCCCGGTCACAAACAATTGATTGAGGTGGAACGTACGCAGCACGTACCATCTGTTGCGATCGAGCAGGAAAAAATCCAGAAAGAACGTCCCAAACATCCAGGCGCAAAAAGCGATCAAATAGACAGCCCGATTCGCGATGCAAATCGCAAGCAGCATGGCCAGCGCCAAGGTAACGAGATAGGACACTTCAAAGCTGAGCATATAATAGCTCGTATAGTACCAGGTGATCGAGGAGGCTACGCCCGTCTGCGAGGAAACCCAGGCAAACATGGCACCGGCCAGCAGCGTGAACACCGTAAAATACAACACTCCCGCCACGTATTTGGCTGAAATTCTAGAAACATAGGACACCGGCAACGCCGCATTCCATTCAAAGGAGGTTCGGCGAATATCCCGGCGGATCATCAGTACGCCTAGCAGCATCGTCAACCCCAGGCTCATCGTGTGCAGTAGAGTGAGGCTGGTATAGGACCGTGGGAAGAACAGGCTATCCTGGTTTGGCAAATTTCTGAGATTCAAAAACAGCAGTCCCCCAAAGATCACAAGGATTCCCAACAGCCAACGGTTCCCAAACAACAGGCGAAGCTCAAATTGGAACAGGCGTCTTACTTTACTCATGATCCATACGCCGCCCCTTCCATCCGCTCCGATCTGAGCAGAGCCAAGTAGCCATCCTCCAGCGTCGGCGAGGCCAGCTTGGCTTCGCTTGCCCCCTCCGGCGGCAACTCGCTGATAATCCGGCAGAACAGGCCGCCTTCGGTCGGCTGCGTGGACACGACGGACATCGGATCCAACCGGGCAAATTGGCTGTCGGTAAGGCGAACCTCCCAGACCTTCCCGCTTCCGAATTGCTGCAGATCTGCCAGTTCCCCGGACAGTTTCACTTTACCTTTATTCAGGACGGCGATCTGTCGGCAATTGCTCTCAATGTCGGCCACGATGTGCGTCGACAGCAAGACGATCCGCCCCAGACTGAAGCGGGTCAGCAGATTGCGGAACCGCACGCGTTCCTCGGGATCCAGGCCGGCCGTCGGTTCGTCGACGATCAACACCCGCGGCGATCCAAGCAGCGCCTGGGCGATCCCAAGACGGCGTTTCATGCCGCCGGAGTAGGTTTGGACTCTTTTTCGCGCCTTATCTTGCAGGTTGACTTGCTCCAACAACGCTTCGATCTCCGCCTTGCGCTTCTTCTTATCGGTAATCCCCTTCATGACCGCGACATAATCCAGATACTCCGCGCCGGTAAGCTGCGGATACACTTGAAATTGCTGCGGCAAATATCCGATGATGCGGCGAATTTCCTCTGCCTGGCGCAGCGGGATGCCAAAGATCGTCGCTTCACCCGAAGTGGGCGGCATCAGTGTGGCCAGGATCCGCATCAGCGATGATTTCCCGGCGCCGTTGGGACCGAGGAGACCCACCATCCCTTCGTTTAGCGTTAAAGTGACATCGTCCAGCGCTAAACCGCCGCGCGTGTATTTTTTGGATAAATGATCAATTTGTATCATACGTTTCCTCTTTTCCGAACATTTTATCGAGTTATGCCTTCCGCGGGAGACATCTGTACCTGTAACGGAAAGGGGACCTAAAAAGTTTGGATGAAATGAAAAAAGGGCACTATTTCCACAATCGCTCTGGAATAGCACCCTGTTTCTCTCTCATGTCGCTTGATCTTAGTAGTCGTTTTGGCCGCTTTGACCTTGGGCGATGGCCACACCGGCACTGGTGCCAAGGCGCGTTGCCCCCGCCTTGATCATCGCTTCGGCATCAGCCAGCGTACGCACGCCGCCGGACGCCTTCACGCCAACGTTGGGACCTACCGTCTTACGCATCAGCTCCACCGCTTCGACGGTCGCCCCGCCCGTGGAGAACCCGGTCGATGTTTTGACGAAATCGGCTCCAGCTTCCACGGACAGCTTGCAGGCCCGCACGATTTCCTCCTCGGTGAGCAGGCAAGTCTCGATAATGACCTTCACCAGCGCTTTGCCAGCTGCAGCCTGCACCACCCCGGCGATATCGCGAAGAACCAGCCCGTCGTCGCCGTCCTTAAGCGCGCCGATGTTGATGACCATATCGACTTCACCCGCGCCTTCGGCAATCGCGTGGGATGCTTCAAACGCCTTCACTTCCGGCGCCGAGGCGCCCAGCGGGAAGCCAATTACGGTGCAGACCTTAACCGGAGAATCTTTCAGGACCTCCGCAGCAGTCTTGACCCAGGTTGGGTTCACGCATACGGAAGCAAATCCGTATTGCTTGGCTTCCTCCGCCAGTTTGATAATGGCAGCGCGTCCGGCATCCGCCTTCAGCAGCGTATGATCGATCATGGCAGTAATGGATTGGGATTGAGTTGACAAAGAAATTCCTCCGTTCGTAATTTAAAAATGATGAACTGCTTGCGTGAATCCCTGCATCTTTTTTCGGTGAAATGCAAGAAAACGGCAATGATTCCTGCACTTTTGCAGGCTCTCTTCAAGCTGATGCGGGATCAGTATAGACTCGAAATTGGCACACCGCTCGGCAGCTTAAACGGATGCTCCGGATTGATATGATCATAGAACATGATCCCGTTGAGATGATCGATCTCATGCTGCATGACGATCGCGTCAAAGCCTTTGAACCGCAGCTTGATCTCATTGCCCTCTTCATCGTAGGCCTTCACTTGGACCTTCTCGTAGCGCGGAACGAAGCCCTGCACCGGACGGTCGACCGACAGGCAGCCCTCGCTCTCCGGCAAATACGTCATCGCTTCCGAATGGCTGATGATCTTCGGATTGTACATCGCCAGCGGCCGATCTTTGCCGTTCTCATCCGTCAGCAGCGCTGCGAACATCCGCTTATTTAGTCCGATCTGATTGGCGGATAACCCCACGCCTGCCCGCAGCTTGTATTTCTTCGACATCTCCGGATCCTGGCTGTTCTTCAGAAATTGCAGCATCGCCGCCATTTCCTCGCGATCTTCCTCCGTTGGGGGGATGCTGACCGGCTCCGTGACCACTCTGAGAATAGGATCCCCTTCTCTTACAATATCATCCATCGTTATGATGTAATTGCGGTTGAATTTACTCATAAATAAACAGTTCATCCACCTTCGTCTGCAAAATTTTCGCAAGCTTGAAAGCAAGCTCCAGCGTCGGGTCGTACCGGTCGTTCTCCACGCAATTGATCGTTTGGCGCGTGACGCCGCATTCCGCGGCCAGCTCATGTTGAGTCAAGCCCAGCCGCTTCCGGAATTGCTTGATCTTATTGTTCATCGGCACCACCAAAATGTCAAAAGTTTTGGACGATTCTCATGGTATCACGCCCCGATGGACCTGTCAAAATTTAAGATTTGATTTTCATTCCCCAGACGGAATCTTTCTGGTATGCGGCCGCTTCGCGCAGTTCCGGAAGCCGTTCATCCTCCGGATAATGCTGCTCCAAGTATTGGACATACGCCTTGCGCAAGCCAATCTCCTGATCGAGCTTATTGAATTCGCTTGGGGTTTTCTCGAGCCGTGCCAAAGCGGCATCCCACCGCGCCAGGTCCGCCTTGGTCGTTCGTCCTCTGCGGGTCCGCTCGGTCAGCGAAGTCAGCTCTTCATAAGATTCCCGAACCTTGGCCGAATATTTGAATCTCCGGTTAAACAACCCCAGCGCCACGATCACCAGGAAAAAGACGACCCACGCCCCGATACTCTCCATTCTCCGTCCTCCTTAACTTTATGCACAAAAATAAAAGCTCCCGCTTGCAGGAGCCGCATTGCCTTTACTGAGTTTATTTATACTTGTGCCAATCCAGATTACTTGTATTCAGCAGATGCTCGAAATCGTTATCGAGCCGTTTCTGCTCCGCCCGGCGAGCCTCCTCCTTGCGGATGCGGGCTTCCTCCTGGCGGCGTTCCTCTTCCTTCTTCAATTCTTCAGCTTGCGCCTTCAGCTTCGCCAGCGTGTCCTGACCCAGAAGATCCTTCAGCGTGGCCGGTTTATCTGTTGCCGCCGGCGCATTAGGCACGGAACGTCCTTTCTTCTTCCCCACGGATGCTTCACCTCGGTTCCTGCGTTCCTGTTTCATTCAAGCCTAAAGTATCATAGTCGAAAAATCATTGTCAATCGGAATCGCCGCCCCTGAACTCAAGCGTCTCTTCCGCTCGCGGCAGAAGCATCCGCAAGCACGCTCCGGTGACTTATGATACCTGCTCCAATCCGCGAAGGAACAAGCCAAGATTAAACGCCAGGCTCTCCTTCAGCTCCAGCGGAAGGCCAAACGCTCCGCGCCGCTCCAGCGAGGCAAAGCCGTGGATCAAACTCCGCAGCCCGCGAACCGCGTGCAATGCTTGCTCCTCCGTAAGCGAGTAGCTGCCGAGGTATCGCAAGATCAGGTCCACGAGGCGCCCGCCAGCTTCCTGCAGCGCTGGATGGTCAGGGCCTGGCGCCGCTTGCGCCGCATCGTACAATCCGGGATAGGCATGCGCGAATTCGAGGTACGCGTTGGCGAACTCGCGGATCGCCGCCTCCCCTGCCCGATCACCAACTGCGGCGGAAATATGCTCATATAACCGGTCCAGCGCGTATTTGGCCAATTCCACGCGAATTTGCTCCAGACCGCTGACATGGTTATAGAGGGATGGCGGCCGGATGCCCAGCTTCTTGGCGATGGAGGTAATCGTCACCGCCTCCAGCCCCTCCGCATTCGCCACGTCTATGGCGGCCATCAGCACCGCAGTGCTGTCAATTCCGACTCTCGGCGACATGGGAATCCTCCTTTCGCTGCGTCGAGGCTGCCGCATTGGCAGCCGCTGCTTTGCCCAAGGCCCGCTCGGCCGCCGTAATCGCCTTGGCGATGGCTGCCGCCGGCTGCTTCAGCACCGGCCCGTGCCCTACCGCCAGCAACGTAGGGTTCAAGCTCGCCAGCTTACGGGCGCTGGCGAGTGCGGTCTCCTTATGCCAGGTGGCCAGGGCCGGGAATGGAAACAGCGGGCGCACGATGCCGCTCACGGCGATGCCTGCGCGGGTTTGGAAAGCATCGCCGGCGATCAATGCACCGCTGCGCGTATCCAGCAGGGCAAAGGACCCCGGCGTATGGCCCGGCGCCGCCACAGCCAGCAACGAACCGATGCGATCCCCATCGGTAAACGTCACATCGGCACGGGTCGCCAGCTTCTTCGGCACCCCGCCGCGAATGGGGGAATTAGGCTCGCCGGGATCCAACGACACATCGCCTTCCATCAAACGCGCGTCTCTGGCGGATACATAGACCTTGACGTCGGGAAGCTGTGCTTTCAAAGCATCCAGCGCACCAACATGGTCATCATGGACATGGGTCAGCACGATGCGCGTCAACGGCTTGCCGATCTTTTCCACCGTTCGTAAAATTCCCTTCACGCTATACGGCAAAGCCGCATCGATGAGGGTGACGCTATCCTCTTCCTCAACCAAATAACAATTAACCGGGAACAAACGGGGTAAAAATGACAGTTGGACTAACTTACCGTACACCCTAATTTTCATTGCCTCATCGCCTCTCTCTCCGAAAACTAATACCTTTAGTTTTAATTTAAACTAAACCCTTTAGTTTTGCAAGAGATTTCTTTCCGATTTTTTGAAGTCGTACAAGCGTACCTCTCTGAATATGCTGTACAAGCAGCGTTATCATTTCGGATTCTTTGGAGGTTTAAGCAATGAACAGCTTTCTTAGCTATGTCCTGCTCGGCTTATCTTTATCCGCCCCCATCGGGCCGGTGAACGCCGCCCAACTGGACAAGGGCATCCGCGGCGGCTTCCTGCACGCCTGGTTTGTTGGCCTTGGCGCCTTATCCGCTGACCTGCTGTACATGCTGCTCGTTTATTTTGGGGTCGTGCACTTCCTGAACACTCCGTTTATGAAAAGCTTCCTCTGGTTATTTGGGTTCTTCGTGCTTACCTATATCGGCATCGACAGTCTGAAGCAAGCCGGTAAAATCCCGGATGGGGGAATGAGAGGCAGCGAGCCGCTGCGAAAATCGTTCCTGTCCGGATTTTTCATGTCCATCAGCAACCCGCTTTCCATCTTATTTTGGCTGGGGATCTACGGATCGGTCTTGGCCCAAGCCGCAGCTCATATGCGGACCCAAGACTTGATCATCAACAGCAGCGCTATTATTGTTGGTCTGCTCGTATGGGACTTCACGATGGCGGGCTTTGCCAGCGTGTTCCGTAAGCTGCTGACGAACCGAGTCCTGATGCTGATCTCGATATTGTCTGGCCTGTCCCTCATTGGGTTTGGACTATATTTTGGATATCAAGCCTTTTTACTGCTCGCTGAGCGATGGTAAGCTTAGCTCTCAATCGCTCAAGTCGTCCGTTTTGGACGCAGGACCATCGATTTGGTTGGGCGTTTCCGCTGCCCCGCCTGCTTCTTCGGCTTCCAGACGACCCGCTGCATTATGAAGGTCACGATCCCAATGACGCCAACAAACACCAGGCTCCCCCAGAATCCCGGACGGCTCGTATCATGGAA
The DNA here is from genome assembly GCF_032465655.1 of Paenibacillus sp. 3LSP. Classification (NCBI taxonomy): domain Bacteria; kingdom Bacillati; phylum Bacillota; class Bacilli; order Caryophanales; family Paenibacillaceae; genus Paenibacillus; species Paenibacillus sp. 3LSP. Next base: position 12,051 of record NZ_JAWDJI010000185.1, read on the forward strand.
TAAGGTCCCTGACACTGCGATAGCGATCAGGGCCATGCCGGCCCACCGTTTCACTTGTCCAAATCCGGTAAGCTTGAGCAGCTTGCCCGACGTCACTAAAATAAAAAACCAGTTATAAAGCAGCAGCAATCCGGCCGATGTCGTAATGTACTCGTAAATGCGCCCCGGGATAACAAAAGACATCACCACGGAAGCGGCCAGTCCGGCGGCAGTAAGGCCAATGGCAAACAACGGCCGCTCCCGCCAGCCTTTCCGCGCGAACAACGGCGGGGCATCCTTGTCCTTCGCGAGCGTAACCAGCATCGTCGTCACCGCATAAAGGGACGCGACCATCGTAGAAAAGCCGGCTACGATCAGCACACCGTTAAATACATGCGGAATAAAGGGCAGCGGATATTGGGCAAGGGCCGTAACAAACGGACTGCGCTTCGGGTCAATGGCGTTCCAGGCCATCAAAGTGACGGCAAGTCCAATCGACAGCAAGTACACCACTGAGAGCAACAGCAGCATAATCGTCCCGGATTTCGGAGCTTCCTTCGGATCCCGCAACCGAATCGCCATCATGCCCATCACTTCGATCCCGCCAAAGGCGTAAAACGCAAAAATAAATCCCGACCACAAACCCATCCCTCCCGCGGGAAAGAAGGTCTTGACCGTATGCGGAAATTCCGGCGCTCTCCCGCCGCTTCCGTGAATCCAGCCCATCAACGCAGCAGCGGCAACCCCCAGGAACATGAGGATGGCAGCGATTTTGATCACCGACAGCACGTTTTCCATCGAATCAAACACTTTATTGCCAAGCAAGATCACGCCCAGCCCTAAGACCGCATATCCAATCGCAAACATCCACATCGGCACGCCAGGGAACCAGAAACGCGAGAAAAGCGATAATGCCGTCAGTTGGCTGCCCATGATCAGCAGCTCCGAGCTCCAATACACCCAGCCGCTGCCGAAGCCCGCCCAGCGCCCGAAGGCCCGCTTCGCATAGGAACGGAAGGAACCCTGCTCCGGCTGGTTCGCTGTCATACGGGCTAAGACTTCAAATACCGTATAGGTTCCGGCGGCAGCCAACACGAACGCGATCAGAATCGAGGGTCCCGCCATGCGAATCCCGATCCCTGATCCAAGAAAATATCCGGTGCCGATAGTTGAGGCCACCCCCAGCAAGGAGAGCTGCCACCAGCTTAAGTCGCCTTTTTTTGCCTCTCCATTTTGCGCCTTGGCCATTGTTCTTGTCTCCCTCGTTTCAATGGAATTCAACAGCTCTGCATCCACGTATTCTGCGGCTGCCAAGCGGGAAATATGTAAGCTGTTCCCTGCAAAAAAATAGCACCCGAAGCCCCGCCTGTCCCGGCGGAACTCCAAGTGCTTTAGAGGTGATATTTTCGATGAGCTTATTGGCCTGCGCCTTTCACCGGCTCGGGTTCAAGCTGGCCCTGCTTGGACGGCCAGAAGGCCGCTTGGCCAAGCAGCATGGTGATCGCCGGCACGAGGAACGGACGAACGATAAACGTATCGAGCAGCACCCCAACCGCGGCAATGATACCAAACTGCACCAGCGCTTGAATCGGCAGCGTAGCCAGCACAGCAAATGTCCCGGCCAAGATCAAACCTGCCGAGGTAATGACGCCCCCGGTTTCGTTGACGCCTTCGCGGATCGCGTCCTTCAGCGGCATGACCTTACGCTTTTTCCAAATGCTTGAGATAAGGAAGATGTTATAGTCCTCCCCGAGCGCCACCAGGAAGACGAAGGCATACAACGGGATTAATCCTTGAATTGCAGCACTGCCCATCAGGTCGTGAATCACAACCCATCCGATGCCCAATGCCGCGAAATAGGACAGCACAACTGTAAGAATCAAGTACACCATCGCAACGATGGATCGGAGATAAACGAGCAGCAACAGGGCAATCAACCCGATGACGATCGGTATTATGACCTCGGTGTCGCGTGCGTTTACATGCTCGGTATCGTATTGCGTAGCCGTTTGCCCGCTGATCCAGACCTTATCCTGCGGATGGCTGATGCCTTGGTCAGCCAGCAGGCTTTCCGCAGCTTCCCGCAGCTCCGGAAGATGCTGCATCGCTTCATTAGAGTATGGATTCAGATTGAACTCCAGCTCGACCGCCCGAATGTTGGAGTTCGTTTTGCCGCTCTCCGGCTCGGACACCTGGCTGATATAAGGCAAGCTGCTGAAGGCGGTTTGCAGATCGATGTCTTTGCCTTCCGTATCCACCATCAGTTTCACCGGAGCTAGTTCCCCCGGCGTAAATTTATCGGCAATCACCGCAAAGCCTTCCCGAGATGGCGCATCCTCCGGGAACGAGGACAACAGGTCAACAGTGTACTCGATACGGGTAGCTTGTGTTGCCAAAACGCCAAGGAAGACCAGCGCCACGATAAAAATCGTCCACGGCCGCTTGGTCACCGTCCGGCCAATCCACCCCGCAGATGTTCTAGGCTTCGGCTGACGTACCGGTTTACCCCGGCGTTGAGCCCGTTCGGCCTGCATTTCCGGCGTGCGAGGAATAAACGGGAAGAACGACGCACGGCCTAAGATTGCCAGCAATGCCGGTACCAACGTCAAGCTGGCGATCCCCATAATTAGGATCGACAAGCTAAACGGCACGCCAAAGCGTTGCACGGAGCCGTATTTCGCCAGCAGCAGCACGAGCAGCGCGATCACAACAGTAAACCCGCTCATCGCGATGGCGCCGGACGAGCCTTTCACCGCAGCGACCAGCGCTTTCGATTTATCCTTCTCTTCCGTCAACAGATGGCGGAAATGAGAAATGAGGAACAAGCAATAATCGGTGCCCGCCCCGAACAGCAACACGGTCATAATCGAAATCGCCTGCGAATCGACGGTGATCCAGCCTTGCTCGGCCATTTTCCCCAGAATCGGCCCGGCCACACCATATGCAAAACCAACGGCAATCAGCGGAATAAAGGCCAAGATCGGCGAACGGTAAATCAGCAATAGCAGAATCAGTACAATTAAAACAGTGGCGATCATCAGCGAAACGTCGGCGCTGGAGAACAGCCCGGACGCATCAATCGAAATGCCGGCCGGTCCAGAGACTCTCGCCGCCAGTCCGTTCTCCCCTAGCTTGGCCTCAAACGGATTGCTGCCAAAGATCGTCTCCGCTTGATTGCGGATTTCTTCCATACCGTCTTTCATTACATCGATTTCTGTCCCTTTCGCAAAAAAGAACGGCAACACCCAAGTCGTGCCGTCTTCTGATGCTTGCTGCTTCAGTGCCGGAAGCGGCATTTGGTTCAGCGGCAGCACCAGTTCAAGCCCTTCGACCGGATGTTCCGTGAAATACGAGGTTAGCTCCTGCAAGCCGGTATAATCCTCATCTGTCAGACCGCCCTCCCGCGTCCAGACCGTTAAGGCCGGAATGCCGCTGTCCGATGGGAACTCCCGCTCCGCCAGCTGCTCGGCAATCACCGAAGGCTGGGAATCGTCTAGGTTGGCCGCATTATTCCGCTCCATCGAGTTAACGCTGGGCCATAGGGCACTTAATCCGCCAGCCAGCAAAATCCAGACCGCCAGCGTAATCCACTTGGTGCGTCGGCCAGCCACCAGTCGGGACAGCCAGCCAAATATTTTATCCATTGAAGTCTCCATCTCCCTTTTCTTGATTGCTTACTTTTTTTGGTTCTCCGGTGATTTATATCACTCTGATCATTAATTATATATACCGGAAGGTTAATTATCAAACGAAAAATATGATATAATATGGGCTCAGTACAAGTTGCTTGAGGTGATCACGGTTGACCCCGCCACATAAAAAAGCCTTGGGACGGCCCGTCCAGCAGCCCGACGCCCTGGCGACGTCCGAGCAGATCCTGCGTACTGCATCGCTGCTATTTATGGAGAACGGTTATAAATCCGTATCTATGAATCAGGTTGCCGAGCATTGCGGGATCACCAAAGCTACCGTTTATTACTATTATCCAACCAAACAGGATTTGTTTGTGGCCTCGGTTGCGACCACACTCGCCCGGGTAAATGGACGCATTCGGCAGCTGCTTCAGGAGCCCGGGACATTTCGGGAAAGACTGCTGAAGATTACTATTAACTATTTAAGGATTCCTCGAGTTCACATGGATGAGATGTTCCGCAGCATCCAGCAGCATTTGTCCGGTGATCAGCAGGAAACTTTGATTCGCCATGAAAATGATCTGTACGAAACGCTGCGCGAAGGGTTCGCCCAAGCCGCCAAGCAAGGGGAGATTGTCTGCGATGACCCGAACCTGGCCGCCCATCTGTACGTTTCGATGCTGCGGGTAGGAGAACGTCAATACGCCGATAAGAATAAGCTCTTTCCTTCAGCGGAGCAGGCGGCCGAAGCGATCGTTAGCTTTTTGTGGAGAGGGATTCATAACTAAATTTGAAGGAGGTGGGAAGCTGTGGCTTTTGGCGTGTCACGAGAGGAATTGGAGGCATGGAAGCGCAAGGTCGACAGGGGAGAAATTGCTTTTCTGACCCACTATTGGCTCGATCCGCGGTTTCCGGATGCCAAGACCGTCACCAAAGTGGGCTGCTCCGACCTGGACCGGCTCCGAGCTTGGTGTGAGGCCCATGGACTTCCCGCCCGTTACATTCATCAACGCTCGCCGTTCCCTCATTTCGACCTGATCGGGCCGAAGCAACGGGAAGTGTTGCAAGAACAAGGGCTCTGGGATCAATTGGAGCGGTTTCACCTCCTCTAAACGATAGAAAGGCTGCTTGCCCGGATTTCTAGTCCGGCAAGCAGCCTTTTTGGCGTTCTATCTTAATGTCCTGACGGGGCGGACAAGCCCACACGTTCGATCCGGATCGTGCGAATTAACGTTTATTGAAGATATCCGTCAAGACCGGCACGATTTGCGATTTGCGGGATACAACGCCCTTCAGTACCGCTTTATTGTCAACAAGCTTCACGTTATAGGCTTGCTCAACGGCATCAGCTGCTTTCCCCAGCGCCAAGCCCACGGAGTCGTTGTTCAGGATGTCGGTTACGACAAACAGGAACAGATCCAGGCCTTTGTTAGCGATGATTCCGTTCAGAGCGGCCTCGATTTCGGCTTGACGGGACAAGACGTCGTTGACGTCCACCGCGTTCACTTGTGCGATTTCCACTTTCGCTCCGCCCATGTCGAATTCTTTGGCATCCAAGGAAATGAGCTGTTCAACCGTCTTATCGCTAAGGTCGGCCCCTGCTTTCAGCATGTCCAATCCGTATTCCTCCGCGTTCACACCGGCGATTTCCGCCAGTTCCCGTGCCGCAGCTACGTCTTGCTCGGTGCAGGTTGGCGATTTGAAGAGCAGCGAGTCGGAAATGATCGCGGACAGCATCAAGCCGGCGATGTTAGCTGGGACGGCAATGCCGTTCTCTTTATACATTTTATTCAGAATCGTCGCGGTGCAGCCAACCGGTTCAGCCCGGTAGTACAGCGGTCCGCTCGTCTCGAAGTTGGCAATCCGGTGATGGTCGATAACTTCCACTACACGCACCTGCTCAATATCGGAAGCGCTTTGTTGACGTTCGTTATGGTCGACCAGAATCACTTCTTTCACTTCGTTAGCCACGGTCTCCACCAGACGCGGCGCTTCGAAGCCAAAGCGTTCCAAGGCGAACGCCGTCTCCCCGTTGACTTCGCCCAGGCGTACAGGCTCAACGTTCCAGCCCAGCTTGGACTTCAGGTCGGCGTAAGCGATTGCCGAACAAATCGTGTCCGTGTCGGGATTTTTATGACCGAAAATCAATACTTTTTCCATCTCATTACTCCCCTTTAACATGACTTCATGTCAAAAGTATAGCCTATTAGCGGAGCGGCAAGCAAGACTCTCGTCCAAGCGGCTTCGTTATCCACAAGGGCTTCAGTCCGCCTTCAATCGGCATTCAGCAAATGTTCAGCAACATCGTGCATAATAGAGTCATCCGAATGGACACGCATGGATCGGTGCAAGGGGGATATTTTTCTATGAAACAAATTAAAGGGGCAAAAATCTTGCTGGTGGATGATGAACCGCATATCGTCCAGTTCCTTGAATTGGGGCTGCAAAATGAAGGATTCGAGGTCCGCACCGCCGGAGACGGGATGACCGCTGTCGCCATCGCCGCCGAATTTCAGCCGCATGTCATCGTACTGGATGTGATGATGCCGGGAATGGATGGCTTTGAAGTATGCCGGTTGCTGCGAAAGAACGGGGAGAATGTATCCATCATTATGCTGACAGCCAAGGACGAAGTCGATGACCGAGTGAAGGGGCTGACGATTGGCGCCGACGATTACGTCGTGAAGCCGTTCAGCTTCGAGGAGCTGCTCGCTAGGATTGGGGCGCGGCTGCGCAATCAGTTTCCGGCCCTGTTCGGGGAAGTGGTGATAGGTCCCTTCCGACTGGACGACCGCCGCAAGGAAATCACCTATTTCGATCAGGTATTGGAATTGTCCCCTACCGAATATGAGCTGCTGAAATATTTGATTCTGAACCACGGAATCGTCTTAAGCAAAACGATGATCTTGGATCGAGTTTGGGGGTATGACTTCGGGGGCGAGGAAAATATCGTGGAGGTCTATATCCGGTCCCTGCGCGAAAAATTAAACGACCGGGAGCACCGGTTAATCCGAACGCTGCGCGGTGCGGGATACCGCGTAGATCTGCCATGAAGCGCCTTGCCGGCAGAAGCCGGACTTGGATTAGCGGGTTGACCGCTGCCGGGAAACGAGGGGGCCGCGGACTCCGCAGTCTGATCTTCCCGAGCTCGCTGCGCTTTCAGCTGCTCTCTAGATCTCTTTTTCTGCTCGCCGCTCTTTTAATATTGATTGGCGGATTTCAGTACGTCATTATGAAAGACTTCCTATATAAAAACCAGGCCGAAACCATGGCTGCCCAAATGCGCGGCCCGCTTCGGGATATCTTTATGAAGGCGGGCCTGCCGATTGAGCACTGGAGCCCCCCGAAGCCGATGGGGGATGGCGCGGAGGCTGGAATGAACGGGGGCGCACCTGGCAGCGGAGGCTTCGGCGGAGATGGATCGGATGATCGGCCTCCGCAGTTGTTTCTCCCCGACGCCTCACTCGCCATCATCAACAGCGATCATCATTTTATCGACTTGAACGCCGAATCCGGCGCTTCTGCCCCTCAGCTGTCCGATGCCGAATACGACACATTGTTTGCAGAGAGCCAGCCGGGACACCCGGGATCGGAAAGCTATCGCGTCCTCGAAGATAAGGACGGGAAGGAGCAGCTGGTGGTCTTTCGTTTGGTTGGGCTGCCCGGCGAACAAGGCGAACGTTCCTGGCTCGTGCAAATGGGCACCTATACCGCACCGCTGCGTGAAGTCATGATGCGTCAGTTGATGACGTTTGTCGGCCTTTCCCTTCTGGCCTTGGCCGGCGGACTGGCACTGCATCTTCCGATTTTGCGCCGGGCGTTAAAGCCGCTGAATCAAATGGTGCGGATCGTAGAGGATACCAATGCCGGGAATCTCAGCAACCGGTTCACGGCCGCATCTGGGCAATCCGAAATTGATCGACTGGGCGCTTCCTTTAATGGCATGCTGGAGCGGCTTGAGGAATCGTTTGAGGCTGAGCGTGAAGCGAAGGAACAGATGCGCCGGTTCGTCGCCGACGCTTCCCATGAGCTGCGGACCCCGCTGACTTCGATCCACGGCTTTCTGGAGGTGCTGCTGCGAGGAGCCGCCAACCGGCCAGAGCAGCTGCATACCGCGCTGAACAGCATGCTGGGCGAGTCGCAGCGGATGAAGAAGCTGGTCGAGGATTTGCTCACGCTCGCCAAGCTTGACCGCACGCCGGTTGTCCAGCGCACCGAGGTCCGCCTGGATCAAGTGATTGCGGAGATGGAGCCGCATCTGCGGATGCTGGCCGGGGACCGGGACGTCCAGTTCGACCTGCAGCCAGGGCTGACTGCGATGTGCGACGAGGACAACATCAAACAGGTGGTATTGAACCTGTTCCACAACGCCGTTCAGCATACCGACCCGCAGCGGGGAACCATCGCGGTGCGCCTGTCGGCCCACTCCCGCCAGGCTGAGCTGGAAGTGCGGGATAACGGGCCCGGCATCGCCCCCGAGCATTTGCCGCATGTGTTCGAGCGGTTTTACCGCATCGACGCCTCCCGCACGCGTAAGCAAGGCGGTGCCGGGCTGGGCCTGTCGATTTCGCAGGCGATCGTTGAAGCGCATGGCGGCACGATCGAGGTCCACAGCGAGCCGGGCCAAGGCGCAACGTTTAAAGTGACGCTGCCGGCGATATAAGGGCCGGCGGTGCATATGCTGGGCGGGCATACAAGGGCCGGCGGTGCATATGCTGGGCGGGCATACGCTGAGCCAAATATAGAGCGCCCCCCATTCGCCCGCCAGTCTGCGCCTAACGGACCGTAATGACGTTATTTGCTGATTTCCCGGATATTTCCCTCTGTAACGGACTCAATCGCCGTTATGAAGCCCCCCATAAGGGAATGACAGCAAAAAAGAGCAAAATAACGTCATCTGTGTCCGTTGCTATGAACGTTTTTGTCAAGCCCTCGGTTTTAACTCTGCCTGAGCACGTGGCGCGAGAGCAAAAATGCGAGCGACGGTCGGCACGCTGC